>JBJMGZ010000362.1:0-9217 GCA_045807605.1 Thermoanaerobaculia bacterium
TCTTCCCGACGACGGGGAAGGCGAGCCCGGCCCCGCCGGACCCGATACTGGGGCTGGGGTTCCTGCGCCGGGCGCGGGGCCTGACGGCCAAGCCGCTGGTGGCGATCGGCGGGATCGATTCCGGCAACGTGGCCGACGTGATCGCCGCCGGGGCCGACGCCGCGGCGGTGATCGGAGCGGTCTGCCGCGGAGATGCGAGGGCCAACGCCCTGAGGTTGATCGCGGCGTGCGGGTCTACCTGACCGGCTTCATGGGATCGGGCAAGACCGCGGCCGGAGAGAAGCTGGCGCAGCGGCTCGGGTTCCCGTTCGTGGACCTGGACTCGGAGGTCGAGGCGCGGGCGGGGATGACGGTGCGGGAGATCTTCGAGCAGCTCGGGGAGCCCGCGTTCCGCGGCCTGGAGCAGGAGGCGCTGCGGGCGACCGGAGAGCTGCCGGACGTGGTGGTGGCGACCGGGGGCGGCACGCCGACGTTCGACGCCAATGCCCGCTGGATCGGGGCGAACGGCGTCTCGGTCTGGCTGAACCCGCCGTTCGCCACGATCGTTTCCCGGATCGGGGCGCTCGGCAAGCAGGACCGGCCGCTCTTCCGGGACGAGGTGCAGGCCCTGGCCCTCTACCGCGAGCGGCTGCCGGCCTACCGCCGGGCGGACCTGACCGTCGAGGTGGGGCCGGCCGAGCAGGCTGAAGAGATCGCGGCGAGGATCGAGCTATTGATTGGGGGAGGACGTTGCGTTACCTGATCCTGTCAGACATGCACGCCAACTGGGACGCCTTCGCGGTCGTCCTGCGGCGAGCCCGGCGCAAGCGTTTCGACGCGGTTCTGGTGCTGGGAGACCTGGTCGGCTATGGCGCCGCGCCGAACCAGGTGGTGGAGGCGGTGCGCGGCCTGGGCCCCCGGCTCTACACCGTGCGCGGCAACCACGACAAGGTCGTGACGGGGATCGACACCGGCTCCAACTTCAACCAGACCGCGCTCACCGCGGCGCAGTGGACGAGCACCCGCCTCACCCCGGCCAACCTGCGCTACGTCCGCGACCTGCCGCGCGGGCCGGTGCGGATCGAGGAGGGCATGGCGATCTGCCACGGCTCGCCGCTCGACGAGGACACCTATGTCTTCTCGGATGTGGACGCCTGGGAGATCTTCGCCTCGTTTCCCGTGCCCGTGACCTTCTTCGGCCACACGCACATCCCCTCGGTCTTTTCGCTGGAAGGGCGCTCGCTGGGAGTGCGGGCGCTGCGCGGCGAGACGGGCACGCTCAAGCTGCACCCGCAGGGCCGCTACCTGGTCAATCCGGGCTCCATCGGGCAGCCGCGGGACCGCGACCCCCGGGCCTCGTACATGACCTACGACAGCGAGCGCCGCATCGTCCGCTGGCACCGGATCGACTACCCGATCGGCGAAGCCCAGCGGAGAATCCGCAAGGCGGGGCTGCCGGGCTCGCTCGCGGACCGGCTGGCGGTCGGGGCGTAAACGCTACTGCTGCGCCAGCACCGCTTCCCGCTTCTGCACCTGCCGCAGGCGGTTGAACGTCGCCACCGCGCCGCCGATCAGCACCACGTAGAGGCCGTACCAGACGAGCTGGATCAGCGGCTTGCGGGTCACGTCCACGGACAGCTTCGGCGGGTTCGAGATGCCGGTCACCTGGAACTGCACCTCGCCGTTGGAGGCGTTGATCCCCGAGACGAAGATCGCGCCGCCGCCGGGCAGCTCCGTGGGCGGCGTGTCCACCGCGCCGTTCGCCGGGTTCAGCCGGTAGACCGGCTTGAGCGTGGCCGTCCTCCCGTTGCGGGTGACCGCGACCTCCGTGCCGATCGTGACCATCCCGCCGGCCGCCATCTGCGCCATGGCATTGCCCTGCGCGTTGAGGTCGAAGCCCACGAAGCGCAGCTCCATGTCGCCGATCCGGCCGCTGTCGCCCTTGGCGAGCTGCACCTGCGGCTGGCCGGGGTCGAAGTCGATGGGCGAGACGTACAGGTCCTGGAACGGCGTGCTGCGGATGTCCGGGTTCGCCATGACCTGGCGGGTGCGGTCGTTCATGAACAGCTTCGGATAGACGAAGAACTTCTCGCCGTTGCGCTCCACCGCGATCTCCATGCGCTCCTTCTCGCGGCCCTGGCGGGGGATGTAGCGGGTGAAGGTGAAGGTGTTTTCGCCCACCTTCTTGGGCGTGCCCATCTGCAGCGTCACCTTGGTGCTCTCGTCGTAGGCCGAGGAGGCCAGGATGCCGAGCAGGATCACGCCGACGCCCACGTGCGCGAGATAGCCGCCGGCCGCCCCGACGCCGGCGGACCGCGCGCGGGTCACGGTCTTGTGCAGGTTCGTGGCGAGGGCCAGCGCGGCGAGGAACACGAAGAGCAGGTGGAACGGGTCGCGGACCTGCCACGCCGCCGCCGCCACCATGACCGCGATGCCGAAGAGCCCGGGCACGATCATCTTGCGCAGCAGCCCCTTGGCATCGTCGCCGCGCCAGGTCAGGTACGGGACCATGGCGAGGAGCAGTGCGATCAGCAGGGCGATCGGCATGTTCACCCGGTTGTACCAGGTCGGGCCGACCTGGGCCGGGTTCTCCAGGAACCAGCGGGTGATGAGCGGCGCGGACGTGCCGAAGGTGATGGCCACGGCCGCGACCAGCACGGTGATCGTCGAGAGCACCAGGAACATGCCGCGGGAGAAGAGCGGGTCCTCGTTCGGCTTCGTCGGCACCTCGCGCAGCCGGGTGGCGAGCAGCCAGACCGCGAGGCCGAAGAAGGTGCCCATGAGCGCGATCAGCCAGCCCGAGATGCCCAGGTCCACGAAGCTGTGCACCGAGAAGTCGGCGAGCACGCCCGAGCGGGTCAGGAAGGTGCCGTAGAGCACCGACAGGTAGACCAGCGCGGCGAGCACGTAGTTGGCCCGGCGGTAGCGCCCCTTGGTGCGCTCCATGTGCAGGCCGTGGATCAGCACCGTGCCGAAGAGCCAGGGGATGAGCGAGGCGTTCTCCACCGGGTCCCAGCCCCAGTAGCCGCCCCAGCCCAGGGTCTTGTAGGCCCAGTAGCCGCCCATCAGGATGGCGCAGCCCAGCACCAGGAAGCCGCCCAGGGCCCAGGGGAAGGCGCGCGCCGCCCAGTCGTCGTAGTCGCGGCGGAAGAGCGACGCCATGGCGAAGGCGAACGGGATCGCGGAAGCGGCGTAGCCGATGAACATGATCGGCGGATGGATGACCATCCAGTCGTCCTGGAGGAGCGGGTTCAAGCCCTGGCCGTCGAGCGGCGTCGCCTTCAGCATGACGAACGGGTTCTCGCGCACCAGGATGAAGAGCAGGCCGATCAGGGTCAGGGTGTAGATGCCCATGATCGCCGGCTCGTTGCGGCCGGCGCTCTTGCGCACCAGCACGCCGAGGAGAGTGCCCCAGAGCAGCCAGATGAGGAAGCTCCCCTTCTGGCCCGCCCAGAACGCGGCGAGCTGGTAGTGCCCGGGCAGGTCGAGCCCCGAGTACTGGTGGACGTACTCGATGCGGAAGTCCCGCATCAGCAGCAGCAGCCCGAGAACCAGCGCGGCGAGGGTGATCGACACGGCGAAGAAGTCGTAGGACCGCCGCGCGAAGCGCAGCGAGGAGCTGTCCCCGGTGCCTCCTCCGGCGACCCCCACGTAGCCCACGATCGTCGTGACGGCGAAGAGCAGCGCGGCCCAGAGGGCGACGGCGCCGGGGAGGTAGAGCGTGGACAGATAGTTCAACATGGCTAGCTGTACTCCTTGACCTCTGCGCCCTGGTACTTGCTGGGGCACTTCACCAGCAGCTTGTTGGCCTCGAACTCCTTCGCCTCCTCATCGAACTGGCCGATGGCCACGATGCTGATGGCGTCCTCGAAGTTCCCGGGCTTGATGCCCTTGTAGCGCACGCGGATCGTCTCCTTGCTCGCAGGCTCCTTGAGCGTGAAGTAGAGGAAGTCCTCGGAGTCGACGTACTTCGAGCTTCCCTTCTCCAGCGCGCCCATCACCTGGACGACCCGGTCGGCCTCGCGCGCCTGCTTGTAGGAAACATACGGTGTCAGGGTCTCCTTGAACGCGGAGAGCGAGAACCCGGCGAAGGCCAGGAGCAGCACGGCGCCGAGCAGGTAGTAGCGGTGGCTCTTTTTCATGGCTCCTTCTCCATCTCTTTGACTCGCCGGCTCAGGCGGAGCAGCCAGAGGAAGATTCCCGTCCAGATGATCAGGTTGACGACGACGACGACATTGTCTCCGCTAAGTTCCATAACCTTCTTCCCTTGCCGCGGATTTCCGCTCCGCGAGCGCCTGGATGCGGGTCTGCAGGTTGTGCAGCCAGAAGTAGAGGGCCATGAAGCCGACGCCGCTCGCCAGGAGGACCTGCAGGATCTCGGACTGCATCTCCGGCTTGCCCTCGGCGTTGACCACCGGCTGCGGATGCAGGGAATCGAGCGCCCGCGGCATCACCCAGTACAGGTAGGGCGTCACGACCAGGCCGAGGATGGCGTAGACGGCGGCCAGGCGGGCGCGCTTCTCCGGGTCCTCGACCGCGCCGCGCAGCGCGAGGTAGGCGCCATAGAAGAGCAGCGAAACCAGGATCGAAGTCTGGCGCGGGTCCCAGTTCCAGTAGAGGCCCCACTCGATCCGCGCCCAGATGGCGCCGGTGACCGTGGCGAGCGTGCCGAACAGGATCCCGAGCTGGATCGCCACCTGGGCCGACCGGTCGTGCCGCAGGTCGCGCCGGCGCAGGTAGAGGATGCTGGACACCGCGGCGGAGATGAAGCCCGCGAACGAGGCCCAGGCCATGGGCACGTGGAAGAACAGGATGCGGTACGACTTGGGCGCCTGGAACCCCTCGGCCGCCCCCGGGGCGTAGTAGAACGCCGCCAGGATCACCAGGGAGATCCAGAGCCAGAGCAGCCAAGCGAGGATTGTCTTCATGGATTCCACACCAGCGGGAAGAGCATGAGCCCGATGACGGTGACCGAGGCATCATACAGAAGAAGCTGCGGCAGGGCCACGCCGGCTCCCTCCCCGGCCACGGCGTTGAAGGTCAGCTCGACGACGAGGAGCAGCAGCGGCAGCAGCACCGGGAAGGCGAGCACCGAAAAAAGCGTCCCCTTGCTCCGCGCCTGGGCGATGATGGCCGCCACGAGGGTGCTCCCCGCGGCGAGGCCATAACCGCCCGCGGCGAGCGTGCCCGCGAGCAAGCCCGGGCTCACGACCTTCAGGTTCATCAGGGTGACGAACACCGGCGTGACCAGCAGCTCGAGCGCTCCCACCAGGGTGAGACAGTAGAGGAGCTTGCCGCAGAACAGGGCCGACGGCGTGACCGACAGACGCAGCGCGGTGGCCGTCTGGCTCTCCTCCTCCTGCACGAAGGCGCGCGGCAGGCCGGCGGCCACCGAGAAGAGCAGGATGACCCAGAGCAGCACCGGCAGCACCTTGGTGGCCCGGGCGCGGTCGATCCCGATCGGGCCGAGGCTGATGCTCACCACCACCATCGTGGTGAAGGCGAACAGGGCGAGCGTGTTGAGGGCGTAGCGGGTGCGGAACTCGCACCGCCAGTCCTTGACGAACACCGCCACCACCTCGGACAGCCAGGTGAAGCGCAGCGGCAGGGCCGTTTCAGCGGCCGAGGTCGAGGTGACCTGCAACACGGTCGATCTCCAGGGACGAGGGGTTTGCCACGACGGCGAGGCCGCCGCGGTCCAGGTGTTCGAGAAGCAGGCTGCGGGTGCCCTGCTCGCCGGCCGCGTCCAGGTTCTGGAACGGCTCGTCGAGCAGCAGCACCTGCGGCCGGTGGAGCAGGGCCCAGGCCCAGCGCAGCCGCTGGCGCATGCCGGACGACAGCGCGCCGGCCATCCGATCGGTGGGCAGCGCGAGGCGGTCGAGCACCTCGAACCCGCGCTCCGGGCCCGTACGCCGGATGCGGGCGAAGAACTCCAGGTTCTCTGCCACGGTCAGCTCTGAATAGAGGGCCAGGTCGGGCGCCACATAGCCGACGCGCCGCCGCCGCTCCCCGGTTTCGAGCACCTTTTGGTCCTCCCTATACTCTATGGTGCCTGTCTCGGGAGAAAGGAGCCCTGCCAGGCAGCGCAGCAGCGTGCTCTTGCCCGAGCCGTTCGGCCCGGTGACCAGCAACGCCTGCCCCGGCGCCACCTCGCCGGACACCCCCTCCAGCACGGAGAGGCGCCCGAAGCGGCGGCGGAGGTTCTCGAAACGGAGCGTCGTGTTCGGCACGACCCGGACTATAGCGGACAGGGCGGCGGGAAAGCCCGCCTGTTGGGGTGGCTTCCGGAGGTAGATGGGGTAGGCCGGAAAAGGACCAAAAGGACTCAAAGGACGTAAAGGACACCGGGGACTTGCTACCATCTACGCCAATGCGCCCCCAAGCTTCCCGCGTCCTTTTGGTCCTTTCCGTCCTGTGCGTCCTTTTGGTCCTTTCCGCCTGCGCCACCCCGCCGCGCCCGGCCGAGCTCGCTCCCGTGCCCGACCTCGACACCCGCGCCCTGCTCCTCTACCTGGTCGACCGGCAGCAGTTCGAGCCGGTGATCCTGCAGCATGCGCTCGCCGGGGGGCCGGAGCTGCGGGAGGCCCTCGCGGACGCCCTCGGCCGGATCCCCGACAGACAGGGGCGCTCGCTGCTCGTGGGGCTGCTCCTGGACGAAGTGCCCGCCGTCCGCCGGGCCGCCGCGTTCGGGCTGGGCGAGCTGGAGGATCCGGCGGCCGTGCCCGCCCTGCTCGCCGCCGTGGTGGACGACGACCGCGAGACGGGCATTCTCTCCGTCGAGGCCCTGGGCAAGCTCAAGGCGCCGGTGGTCGACGTGGCGCAGGCCCTCCTGCCTCTTGCCGAGCAGGAGCGCTGGGCGCGGCTCTTCCCCTCGCTCTTCCGCTTCAAGGAGGCCGCGACCGTCCGCATCGCGGAGCGCGGGCTCGCCCTGCCCGACCCCGATCTCCATGCCCGGGCCGCCTACGCGCTCGCCCGCGATCCGCTGCCCGAGGGCCTCCCTCTCCTGCGCAACCTGATCGCCGACCCCGATCCCCGGGTGCGCGGCTGGGCCGCCCGCGCCATCGGCATCGTGGGAGAGCCCGCCGACCTCGCGGCGCTCCGGCCGCTCCTCGACGATCCCGCGCCCGGACCGCTCGTCCAGGCCCTGCGCTCCGCGGCCCGGCTGATCACGGGCAAGGCGCAGGCCCCGGCCGCGTGGCGTCCCCGTCTTCAGGAGCTCCTCGACGATCCCCGCTCCGGCGTGCGGCTGACCGCCCTCGAA
The DNA here is from genome assembly GCA_045807605.1 of Thermoanaerobaculia bacterium. Lineage (GTDB taxonomy): Bacteria > Acidobacteriota > Thermoanaerobaculia > Multivoradales > UBA5704 > DATMER01. The sequence continues at coordinate 7,241 of JBJMGZ010000362.1, forward strand.
GCGCTCGCGTCCTGGCCCCTGACCGGCGATCCCCTCGCCGAAGCCGTGGCTTCCCGGGCGACCGAGGGGACCGGGCGCGAGCGCGGCCTGGCCCTCCTCGCCCTGGCAGCGGGCAAGCACCCCCGCGCTCTGGAGCTCGCCACCGCCGCCCTGGCCTCCGAGGAGACCGACGTGCGCGCCCACGCCGCCCAGGCCGCCGGACGGATCGGCTTCCCCCAGGCCGCGGACCTCGTCTCCCGCCTGACCGCCGATCCCGGCCCCCAGGTCCGGGCCGCGGCCGCGGAGGTTGTACTGGCTGCCACCGAAGCCTCCGGACCCCCTCTCCCCCGGAACGGGGGCGAGGGCAGGGGAGAGGGGGAACGGGATCAAATGGCCGGAAGGCTGCTCGCCGACCAGGACGCCGGAGTGCGGGCGAACGTCTTCGGCTGGCTCGCCGAGCACCCGGTCCTGCCGCTCGACCGGCTGCGGGCGGGCTTCGCCGCGTCGGTCCGCGGCGGAGTCGAGGAAGAGACCCTGGCCGCGCTCGGCGCCCTGACCGCCCGGGCCAAGGCCGAGCCCCTGGAGCGCGGCGCGATCGTGGCCCTCCTCGAAAAGGCCGCGGCGGGAGAGGCGGGAGGCGGGTACGTCCTGCGGCGGGAGGCGGGCGCCGCCCTAGGCGAGCTGGAGCGCCCCGTTCCGCCGCTCGCGCCGCTCGACACGGGCAAGCCGCCGGAGGTCTACCGCGACATCGTCCAGCGCACCTGGCAGCCGCGGACCGTGGAGATCCGGACGTCCAAGGGATCGATCAAGGTCCGCCTGGCCTGCCCGCAGGCGCCGCTCACCTGCCTCAACTTCCTCAATCTCGCGCAGCAGGGCTTCTACGACGGCCTCGTCTTCCACCGGGTGGTCGCCGACTTCGTGGTGCAGGGGGGAGACCCGCGCGGCGACGGCTTCGGCGGCCCGGGCTACGACATCCGGGACGAGATCAACCGCCTGCGCTACCGCCGCGGCGTGCTCGGCATGGCCCTGGCCGGCGCGGACACGGGAGGGAGCCAGTTCTTCATCACCCTCTCCGAGCAGCCGCACCTCGACGGCGGCTACACCGCGTTCGGAGAGGTCGTTTCCGGCGACGAAGTGCTCGACCGGATCGTCCCCGGCGACCGGATCGAGCGCGTGAGGTAGACTTGTCCGGCCATGAAACCTCCGGCCCCGCTCGCCGTACTTGCTTGCATCATCGGACTCGCCGCCTCCTCGTGTGCCACCTCGACGACTCCGTCCGCTCCTCAGGCGAAGCCTGAAGAGAAGCCTGTCCTCGTCGGCGAGACCACCCGGGAGCGCATCGAGGCGGCGCCGGAATGGGCGGCCGCGAAAGCGGAGTCCCAGCCGGACCCCGAAGCCTCCCGGGCGCTCGCGTCCGTCCCGCCGGGTGCCGAAGTGACCATCTTCCTGGGCACCTGGTGCGGCGACAGCCGGCGCGAGGTGCCGCGGTTCTGGAAGGCGCTCGATCTGGCCGGCTCGGACGTGCCGTTCGCGATCCACTACATCGGCGTGGACCGGCAGAAGAAGGAGCCCGCCGCGCCGGTGACCAACAACGACATCCGGTACGTGCCGACCTTCCTCGTCCACCGGGAAGGCCGGGAGGTGGGACGGATCGTGGAAGAGTCCCCGCACGGGATCGAAAAAGACCTCCTCGCGCTGCTGACCGGTCAGGCCCGGGGCCTGATCTCCACCCGGACCGATCTGACGCCTTCCTCCCCCTAGGCCAGCCGGATGGTCACGAGCCTCGCGTGGGTCCTGCAATTCCTCGCCCTCGTCCTGGTGGGCAGCGGGCTGCTCATCGGGCTGGTCTACGACAAGATCCGGCTCGAGCTCGCCATCTGCGCCGTGGGCGGGGCGCTGTTCCTGCTCGGGCGCTGGCTGCAGAGCCGGCAAGGCCCGTGAGGCCTGCCGTCTCCCTCTGAAACCTTGGCGGGGACTTTGCGTATCCACCCATGACGC
>JBJMGZ010000363.1:0-4025 GCA_045807605.1 Thermoanaerobaculia bacterium
GGCGAGCACGTCCGGCTCGACCTGCTTGAAGGAAATGGACGCGTTCCACTCCGGGTCGCAGCAGAGGGTGTACCTGTGCGGCCCGGGGTCCAGTCTGAGCTCGTATTCGCGGATCCCGGTCTCGTGTGCGTACTGGATGCCGATAGCCGCCGGCCAGTCGAAGACCAGCCGCCGCCACAGGGTCTCATCCGTGGCCAGCAGCGGCCGGACGGCCCCGTCGACCGCGAGCTCCTCGACCTCCCAGACCCCGTAAAACCGCTGCCGGATCGCCACGTCCGCAAATTCCAGCTTGTTCTTGTGGGACTCTTGGAGCGCAGCGACGGTGAGATACAGGATGAACACCGTGCGGAAGACCAGCGCGGCGCGGTTGCCTTGGCGGCTGGCGAAGAGCGGGCGCTGCTCGGCCGGCGGCACCCGGCGATTCCAGACGAACAGGCTCGCGAGCCGCCGCAGGTCGGGAGCAGCCAGGAACACGGCCATCAGGAGCAGGTGGGATGAGTACAGCTTGACCGGCACGTCGTAGCTCAAGTTGAGCATGACCACGTTGCTCAGGACCCCGATGCAGATGAGCGCGCCGAGCAGCGTGGTGCGGCGGGCGACGAGCAGCAGGCCGCCGAGCATCTCGGCCGCGCCGGTGAAGATGACGTAGGGAATGGACGCCCCCATGAACGTCCACAGGAGCTTCATGGGCGAGCTCTCGCCGATCGGCTGCAGGAGATCGCTCGGAAACGGGGTGCCGAACTGCTCCGGAATGACCTTGTACGCTCCATACCCGATGATCACGGCCGCGAGCGCGAAGCGCACGTAGACCCGCAGCCCTTCGTGGAGCCGCGCATAGTCGGCGCGCCGGCGGTCCAGGAGCGTCCAGACGGCCGTGGCCGCCAGCGCAAGGATCAGGTAGCAGAAGATCTGCACGTAGCCGTAAGTCGAGTCTCCGCGGCCCGAGCCGCCGCGCAAGCGGACCTCGGTTCCGAGAATATGCTCCCCCACCCAGGGCAAAACCATGTTCCAGGTCTCCCGGTACGACTGCTCCAGGACCTCGCCGTAGACGGGAATGGCGTCCAGGGGGAAGGGGAAGCTGTAGAGGACGAGGTAGGAGAACAGGAAGCGGAACAAGGCTCGCTTGACAGGTCCCCAGTCCGGATTGTCCTGCCCCCGTTGCTCCATCTTGCCCTACCCCAGCGCCGACTCCACCTCGGGCAGGTCGATGAGCAGCGCGCCGCCCGTCACCGCGGCCGAGGGGTCGAACTCGTAATCGCGGATCACCCGGCGGAAGACCTCGCGCAGGGCGCGGGCTCCGAGGCGGGGCTGGCGGGCGGCCTCGGCGGCGATGCGGCGCACCGCGGCGGGCGAGAGCGCCAGGTGCACCCCCCTCGTGTCGAAATAGGCCTGGCTCTGGTGGTAGGCGGAGTCGGGGCTTTCGAGGAAGATGTGCACCAGCTCGTCCGGCCCCAGGTCCGAGAGCAGCACGACCGCGTCGAAGCGGGAGAGGAACTGCGGGCTCATGCCGTACTCGAAGAGGTCCTCGTTGCGCAGCCAGTCGCGCAGGTGGAAGATCAGCGCCTCCCTCACCTGCCCGCCCTCCACCACCGTCACCGGCTGCAGCGCGCCGCGGTCCTTGCCGATCGTCACGCGGTCGAAGACCGAGTCGTAGAGCCCCTCGAAGGCTCCGGCGCAGACGAAGAGGAGACCGCTCGAATCGACCGTCACCGTGCCGCCGCCGGTCCAGTCCGGCAGGTCGAAGGTGACGGCCTCGTTCTCGATCAGGGTGAGCAGCGCCTCCTGCGCGCGGATGCCCGGCACGTTCGGCTGGCCCCCCACCTGCGAGCGGATCTTGTCCACCTCGTCCACGAAGACCAGGCCGGTCGAGGCGCGGCGGAGCACCTCGTCCAATCCCGCGTGCGGACCGAGCTGCTCGCGCGCCCTTTGCAGCAGCCGGCCGAGCACCACCTCTCCAGGCCGGCCGCGCTGCGCCTCTTCCCCCAGGACGTTGGCGTGGATGCGCACCACGGTCGAGCGCGAGGCGAGCGCCGGGTCCGCGGCCAGGTAGGACTCCACGGCGCGCAGGAGCGTGGTCTTGCCGGTCCCGGAGGAGCCGATCATCAGGATGTTGCCGGTGCGCAGGCCGGACAGGTACTTCGAGAGCGCCACCGACATCTCGCGCACGGCGTCCTCCTGGCCCAGCACGCGGCGCTGCAGCGCGGCCGCGATCTCGACCGGTCCGGGGACGCCGCTCGGAGAGGTCATACCCGCATGAGCACGGCGCCCCAGTGCAGGCCGGCGCCGAGCGCGGCGAAGGCGACGAGCGCGCCCTCGGGCGCCATGCCCTTCTTGCGCGCCTCGTGGAAGGCCAGCGGCAGCGTGGCGGAGGTGGTGTTCCCGTATTTCTGGATGTTGTTGTAGACCTTGTCGTCCGGCAGGCCGAGGACGTGCTGCGCCTTCTCGTTGATGCGCAGGTTGGCCTGGTGCATGATGAGGAGGTCCAGGTCCTCGACTCCGTACCCTTGCCGCGACAGCACCTCGCGCGTGGCCTCGGGCATGCGCGTCACCGCGAGCTTGAACACCTGGCGGCCGTCCATGACCGGCACGGTGTCGGCCTTCCGGATCATGTCGCAGGTCACCCACGGCCGCCGCGACGAGCCGCCGCCGGGCACGTAGAGGATGTCCTTGTGGTTGCCGTCGCCGTAGAGCGCCGAGTCCAGGATCCCTCGCCCGTCCTCGTTCGACGCCCGGAAGACCATGGCGCCGGCCGCGTCCCCGAAGAGCACGAGGAGATGGCGGAACTGGGAGTTCCACTGGAAGTCCTCCGCGGGCAGCGGGCCGGGATCGCGGCCGTGCAGCACCTCGAAGGTCTGCTCGGAGAACGGCATCAGGGAGGTGTGGACGTCGGTGCCCACGAGGAGGACGTTCTTCGCGATGCCGCCGCGGATCAGGGCGTCGACGAGCTGCAGGCCGTAGGCGTAGCCGGCGCACTGCTGGCGGATGTCGAGCGCCGGCAGCGGACGCAGGCCGAGCTTCTGCTGGATCAGGGTGCCGGACCCCGGGAAGTAGTGGTCCGGCGTCATGGTGGCGCAGACCACGTAATCGATCTCGCCCGGCTCCATGCCGGCGTCCTCGAGGGCGGCGCGGGCCGCCTGGGCGCCGAGGTCGGACGAGCCCACCCCGGGCTCGACGTAGTAGCGGGTCTGGACGCCGCTGCGCTCGCGGATCCACTCGTCGCTGGTCTCGATGATGAGCGACAGCCGGTGATTGTCGATCTCGAGCGGCGGGACGGCAATGCCGGTCCCCGCCAGCACGGCACGGGCCTGGGTCATGTCCCCTCCTCCTACTGGATCGGGTCCTGCGGCGGCATGCCCGGACGGTGCCGCAGCCGCGGGTCGGTCCGGCCGGGCGTGTAGGTCACGGTCAGGTCGCCCCGCTTGATGAAGCGATAGAGGCCCGCGGGCTTCCTGCCGTCGAGCCCCAGCGGCGACGTCTCGTCGTACATCCAGACTTCCACCGGGTTCTCGCCCGGCGTCGGCGACACCTCGTAGTCCACCTTCTTGGGCGGACCGTAGAGGATGAAGATCGCGCCGCGGTCGGTGCGCCGGCCGCTGTAGCCGGACTCGGTGAACGCGCGGTCGGCCTCGGCGGACCGCTTGTCGAAGACCTGGCGCACGGTGTTGCCGAACTGGTCCGCGCTCCCGGTGCGCTTCGCCCAGAACGCCTCGACGAAGGCCTGCGCCTGCTCGTCCGTGGTGATCGCCTGGAACGCCTTGATCTCTTCGGGAGTGGCGAGCCGGGCGATCGGGCCGATGAGCCAGCCCGTGTACTCGGGTCCCAGGAACGGGTTGGTCAGATCGGTCGAGCTGGGCGTAGGAGCGCTGGCGCAGCCAACAAGCAGCGCCAGGATCAGGATCGTGAGAAGACTACGAGCGACGGAGCAGGTCAAGGAACTCCTCTCGCACGGGTTTCTGGTGGAAGATGCCGCGCAGGGCGGAGGTGACGGTGAGCGCTCCCGGCTTCTTGACGCCGCGCATCTCGAC
>JBJMGZ010000364.1:0-4091 GCA_045807605.1 Thermoanaerobaculia bacterium
CGATCCTTTGCCATTGGCCATTGTTGTCGCCCCCCTTTATTTGAGAATTTTATTCGAACCAGTGGTGGCCGTCAAGCATGACCGTCCGGCGAAGGGAGCTGATCTCGGCGACCTCAGCGGAGCGTAGGAAATTCGAGCGAGATTTCCAAGCAGAACTGGAGAGAATGGGCGGCATCTCTGCCGGTGCTCTCATTCACTCCGGCGCCGGCGCCTCAGGCTCCGCAAGCGCCAGGTCGACCCGCACCGCGTCGTCCTGCGGCAGGATGCGCACCGGGGTGGAGGACTTGCGCTTGTCGAGCCGCACCGTGACGATCCAGGTCCCCGGCCCGAGATCGGGGATCCGGTAGGTGCCGTCCTTGGCGAGGATGCCGCGCTCCCAGGCTCCGTCCTCGCTCGTGGCCTCGACATAGGGGATCTCCCCTGGCGCCAGGCCGGCGACGGAGCCGGAGAGCGCCACGCCCCGCGCGAGCCGCAGCTCCGGAACGTCGACCGGAGCGCCGCCCTCCACGGCGACCGTGGCCATGGCCGGGGCGAAGCCGTTCGGCTCCGCCCGCAGCGTCCAGGTCCCGTCGGTGAGCCGCGTCGCGAACCTCCCCTGCGTGTCGGCGACCGCCCAGACCCGCAGCCGCTCCTGCTCGCGCTCCTGCTCGAAAGACAGGCTCGCGCCCGGGATGGGCCGCCCCTCGGGATCGAGAACGCGGCCGCGGACCGCGGGAAGCGGCGGGAAGCGCAGCTCCGGCACCGCGGTCTCCCGGCCCTCTTCCACCTGCACCTGGCGCTCGATCGTCCGGCCGAGGCTGTCGGTCGCCATGAGCGTCCACGCTCCTGCGGCCACGCCGGTCAGCTGGAACCGACCCTGCTCGTCCGCGCGCGCCTCGGCCGAGGATTCCCGGGAACCGTCCTGGAGCCCCAGCGATACGTACTCTCGCGCGGCGACGTCCGCGATGCGGCCCGCGATCGCGCCAGGCCGGCCCAATTCCAGATCCAGGTCGATCGGATCGCCCGCGGCCGTCACCCGCCGCTCGTCCGGGGCCCGGTCCGGAGCCTCGGCCCGGACCTCGTGCTCCCCCGGCGAGAGGCTGAACCGGAAACGGCCCTCGTCGTCGACCTCGACGGGCTCGTCGTCCACCCGGAGGGAAGGCGCGGCCACCGGGGAGCCGTCGCGCCCCAGGATCCGGCCCTGGACGATCGTGGCCAGCGGCATGCGCACGTCGAAGCGGGTGCGCGGCCCCGCCACCTCGACCATCTCCACGGCCAGGCCGAAATCCGCGTGCCGCACCTCGAGCCGCTGCCGGCCGGGTAGGACGCGGGGGAAGCGGTAGCCCCCGTCCGCGCCGGTCCGGGCCTCGGCGTCGGGCCGGTCTCCGGAGACGCTCACCCGTGCACCGGCCACGGGTGCGCCGTCCGCGTCCACCACCCGGCCCTCCAGGGGCACGAGCCGCTCGGGCAGGACGAATGCGATCTCGCCGGCGCTCTTGCCGGCCTCGCCGAGCCGGCGCTCCACGAGGGACGAGTCGTCCGACAGGCGGACCTCGTACCATCCGGGCTCCAGCGACTCGAAGGCGAAACGGCCGTCCGCGTCGGTATCGCCCATCCGGCGGTCGGCGGGACCCGGGCAGCCCGTATGGACGTAAACCGCGCAACTCCGGTCGATGCCGGCGAGCCAGGCCTGAACCTGAACCCCTTCCACGGGCTCGCCGCTGGCGTCCGCCACGCGGCCCGCGATGCGCGTCGCGGGCCGCAGCCGGATCTGGAACCCCTCCGGCTCTTCCCCTTTGGCAGGTGACTCGTCGGGCAGCCATCCGGGCGGGCACGCGGACAGGGGGAACATGCCGTCGAACGGGTATGTGAACGAGCCGTCCGGCCCGCTGACCGCGGCGAGGACGTCGTCGTGGCCCTCCGTCGGCCGCCAGATCTCCACCCCGGCCAGGGGGTGGCCTTCGGAGTCCACCACACGGCCGGTCAGCTCCACGTCTTCCGTGGAGACGCCGGTCTCCTCCTCCTGCGCGCGGGACGCCGGAGCCAGGAAGACCAGCACGGCAAGGCAGACGAGACCGCGGACGGTTCTCTGGGTCATGGCAATCCCCTCCGACCGGCTTAGACCGGAGCTGGGGCAAAAAAGAGCCCGGGTCGCACTGCCTGATGATCCTCCAGAAGGTCCCTCCTTCGACGAGCGGTACTCCCGCAGCGGACGACCCTCTACGCCTTCCGGAAGATCCGGCCAGCCGGCTGAAGCGGCCGGGTCTATCGGCAAGCTAGGCGGCCTGCTGAACGCGGCGCGCGTCCCACGCGCTCTTGGCGAGCGTCGCGGCCAGGATGAGCAGCCCCCCGCCGATCGACCAGGTGCCGGGGCGCTCGCCGTGCGCCAGCCAGGCCCAGATCGGGTTGAGCACCGGCTCCAGCAGGAGCAGCAGCGAGGCCTCCAGCGCCGTCACCTGGCGCAGGCCGCGGATGAGGAAGACGTAGGCCACCGCGATCTGGAACACCCCGAGATAGGCGATCACCGCCCAGTCCGCCGGCCGGCTCGACGCGACCGGCAGCGCCAGCGGCAGGCAGACCAGGCAGGCGATGACGTTGCCCCACAGGGCCGAAGCCGGCCCCCAGTCCGAGCCGCCGCGCCCCAGCGCCCGCAGGCCCATCACGGTGAGCGCCCAGGTGACGCCCGAGAGCGTGGCGAGCACGTTGCCGAGCCACGGGTTCGGCGCCGTGGCCGACACCGGGTCGAGCCCGATGAAGAACGAGGCCAGACCGAGCGCCAGCACTCCCATGTAGGCCAGGTCCGCCCGCCGCACCCGCTCCCCCAGGAGCCAGGGGCTCAGCAGCAGCACGTGGAGCGGCGCGGTCGATTGCAGGAAGATCGCGCTCGCCGAGGTGGTCAGCTTGTTCGACAGGACGAACAGCATCATGGTCGCGGCATAGGCCACGCCAACCAGGAGGACCTTCAGGGGCGGCCGGCGGCGGGCCTCGGGCAACATCAGGAAGAGCGCCACGGCGGCCACGGCCGAGCGGAAGCCCGCCACCTGCCAGGCGTTGAGCGAAATCGCCTTGATCGCCGCGCCGCCCGAGGAGAACAGCGCCGCCGCGGCGAGGACGCGCAGCCGCGGGCCGAAAGCGGAGGAGGTTGCAGGATTCTCGGGCATGGCCGGGGAGCCGGATCTTATAGTAGTCTTCTCCCTCATCATGAACCGCAGCGTCCTCTTCCTGCTCCTTACCCTGGCCGCCGCCCCGTCCCCTTCCGCGATGGCCGCGGTGGGGACGGGCTATTCCGTGCAATCCGACGGCAACCAGAAGCTCTACAGGATCGACCTCGCCACGGGCGTGGCCACTCCCCTGGGCGCGTCGGGCTTCGACGGCATCGAGGGGCTCGCCTTCGATCCCGGCTGCAAGAAGCTCTACGGCGTGGACGACGTCAAGGACCGCCTGGTCACCTGCGACTTGAAGACCGGCGGCTGCACGACCGTGGGCAGCCTCGGCCTGGACATCACCGACACCGGCCTCGCCTTCGCCAACGACGGCCGCCTCTTCATGTCCACGGACGCGCCGAAGAACCCGCTGCGCTTCTTCGCGCTCGACCCGAAAACGGGAGCCGCGACCTGGATCGGCAACCAGGGGACGGAGGTCACCGGACTCGCCGGCAACCTCTTCGGGCTCTACGGGCTCGGGGGGGACGGCAAGGACAACCTGGTGACCGTCGATCCCGCGACCGGCAGGGCCACTTCCATCGGGCCGCTCGGCACGGTCACGCTCCAGGACGGCGGTCTCGACTTCGACCGCGACGGCACGCTGTACGGGTTGAACGACATCGGCCCGGGCAGCGGCAAGCCCAGCCAGCTCTTCACCATCGACCTGCAGACCGGCAGGGCCACGGTGGTGGCGACGCTCAAGGATCCCGCGGGCAAGCCCATCTACGGCTTCGAAGGCCTGGCGATCGACGGCGGCATCTGCGCCGCCAAGGGCTTCGGACAGGCCGTGGCCGTCGACGCTCCCGCGCTGGATGGGTGGGGCCTGGGGCTGCTGGCGGTGGGGCTGGCGGCGGCGGCGCTGCTGGTCCTGCGGCGTTAATGTAGGGGCGGGGCTTGCCCCCGCCCGGG
>JBJMGZ010000365.1:0-5514 GCA_045807605.1 Thermoanaerobaculia bacterium
CAGCAGCTATGAGAGCCTGACAAAACCGTCGCTCGCGGTGCGCGACATCCAGGCCCTGCTGGACGCTCAGACCCTCCTGTTGGAGTACCTCCTCGGCGAGCCCCGGAGCTACCTCTGGGTGGTCAGCTCGACCACGCTGAAGGCCTACGAGCTGCCCGGCCGGCAGGAGATCGCGAAGCGGGCCCGCAGCCTCCATGAGCACCTGAAGAATCCGGCGGAGCGGGACGTCGCCGGCCAGCGCAGCGACCTGCGGCTCCTCTCGCAGGAGGTGCTCGGCCCGGCCCTCGGCGAGATTGCCGACCGGCGGTTGATCATCGTGCCCGACGGAGCGCTCCAGTACGTCCCCTTCGCCGCCTTGCCGGTCCCTTCCAAGGGAGGAGCCGCCGCGAATCTGGTCGAGGAGCACGAAATCGGCTTCCTCCCCTCGGCCGCGGTGCTCAAGGAGATCCGGCGGGTCGAGGCCGGGCGCGCGCAGCGCCCGATCTCGATCGCGGTCGTGGCCGACCCGGCTTACGACGGCACCCAGGCGGAGCCCCGCCGCGTCCTCAAGGAGGTCTCCCGCGGCCCGGGCCTGGGAAGCCTGCCGTGGACCCGGCAGGAAGCCGATGACATCAAGGCGGTGGCCCAGGGGCGGGAGACCCTGTTCACCGGTCCTGACGCCACCCGGGAGCTGGTCACGTCGGGCCGCCTGCAGCCGTTCCGAGCTCTGCACTTCGCCACTCACGGCATCCTCGACAGCGAGCACCCCGAGCAGTCCGGGCTCGTGCTCTCCCAGCGGGACGCCAGGGGCAATCCGATCGACGGCTTCCTCAGCCTCCAGGACCTCTACGCGCTGCGCCTGCAAGCCGACCTCGTCGTCCTCAGCGGCTGCGACACCGGGCTCGGCCGGGAGCTTCGCGGCGAAGGCCTGGTCGGACTGACGCACGGTTTCCTGCACGCCGGAGCCTCCCAGGTCGTGGCCAGCCTGTGGCCCATCCGCGATCGCGCCTCCGCCGAGCTCATGCAGAGCTTCTACCGCTCGATGCTGCGCGACGGGCTGCGCCCCACCGCCGCCCTGCGCGCCGCCCAGATCGAGATGCTGAACCAGCGGACGAAGCGCGATCCCTACTTCTGGGCAGCCTTCGTCGCCCAGGGCGACTGGACCTCCGGCCTCTGATCCCCTTCTGCCTGTCGGCTGACACGGCTGACAGGGCCTGACACCCTAAGCCCCTTCTGACACCCTCGGGAGAGCATTTTCAGCTCTCCAAGCAAAGCCTTTCCTTTCAGCAACTTGCGCAGAAATGCCGCGGGTATGTCCATTGCCTTTAGGGAGGCCATCCCAAGGAGGACACGGACATGAAAAAGATCCATCTCACCCTGATCCTGATCGCGGCGCTCTGGAACATCCTTCCCGCAGGCAGCCTCTTCCGCCCCCTCTTCGATCTGGTCGGAGAGGATCTGGGTTCCGGCGGCGTCATTGCCACCTCGGATCCCGATATCGACCCGATCATGATCAATACGCCCCCGCCGCGATAGGCGCACCCCTTCCCGCCCCCACCCGGAGCCTTCTCCGGGTGGGAGGGCCCCGGGGCCTTCCTATAAACTCAAGAGACCGTGAGCTTTGAACACGACGAGATCCTCTCGACCGTCTGGGAAGGGGCGGGCGACCGCCGGCCCCGGCGCCGCGATGAGCGCGACGGCGCGCTGGCGCTGACCGTCCTCTGCCATCCGGACATCCGCCGCGTGGGCGAGCGCGCGCTGCTGCGCGAGCTGTCCGCCGGCCATCCCGCCGCGCTCTCCCGCCTGCAACCCGAGCTCGCCCAGCCCGGAGAGACCTTCGGCCGGCCGCTCGCGGACCGGCGGATGAGCCGCACCCCGCTCTGGATCGCCCCCCTGCCCAAGGACGAGCCCCAGGGCCAGGAGACCGGGGGCGTCCGCCTGGACGCCCGCGAGTGCCCGACGCCGGTCTTCGCCGACGGCATCCCGGTCCAGGGAGTGCAGAGCCTTTCCAGGGAGGAGCTCGCCCGCGGGGTGGTGCTGGAGCTGTCCAGCCGCTCGGTGGTGCTCCTCCACCGCATCCAGAGCAGCCTCCACCGGCCGGGCGACCTGCTCGGCCTGATCGGCCACAGCGACGCCGTCGCCAGTGTGCGCCAGAGGATCCTTCAGGTGGCCGATCTCGACCTGCCGGTGCTGCTGCGCGGCGAGACGGGCACCGGCAAGGAGCTCGCGGCGAGCGCGATCCACGCGGCGAGCCGGCGGCGCAGCGGACCGTTCGTGTCGCTCAACATGGGCGCGGTCCCGGCCTCCCTCGCGGCCTCGGAGCTCTTCGGCGCGGTCAAGGGGAGCTTCACGGGCGCGGTCCGGGACCAGCCCGGGTATTTCCAGCGCGCGCATGGCGGATCGCTCTTCCTCGACGAGGTCGGCGAGACGCCCGTCGAGGTCCAGCCGCTGCTGCTGCGGGTGCTGGAGAGCGGCGAGCTCCAGCGCGTGGGCGCGTCCTCCGCGCTCCAGGTGGACGTGCGGCTCATCGCCGCCACCGACTCGAACCTGGAGGCCGCGGTCGATCAGGGCCGCTTCCGCGCGCCGCTCCTCCACCGCCTGTCGGGCTACGAGATCTTCCTCCCTCCCCTGCGCGAGCGCCGCGACGACTTCGGCCGCCTGCTCTTTCATTTTCTGCGCGCCGAGCTGCGCGCCCTGCACGAGGAGGAGAAGCTGCTGCTCGTGAACGACAACGAGGAGCCCTGGCTGGCCGCGTCCGTGGTCGCCCGCCTGGCCCGGCACGCCTGGCCGGGCAACCTGCGCCAGCTGCGCAACGTGGCGCGCGAGCTCGTGGTGGGCAGCCGCGGCTTTCCCAAGGCCCAGATCGGCCCGCAGATCGAGCGCCTGCTGCGCGAGGTGACGGATGCCGCGCCGGCGCCCTCCAGGCTCCTCACCCCCATGCCGATCGATCAGGCCCGGCCGGACACCCCGCGGTCCGGCACTGCGCCCCCGATCAAGTACCGGTCCCCTTCCGAAGTCTCGACCGAGGAGCTCCTGGCCGCCCTGCGCGCCAACCGCTGGGAGATCAAGCCGACCGCCGCGCAGCTCGGCGTGGCGCGGCCGTCCCTCTACCTGCTGATGGAGAAGCTGCCCGGCCTGCGCAAGGCCGGCGACCTCGGCCGCGCCGAGATCCTGGAGGCGCAGAGCGCCTGCAACGGCAACCTGGAGGCCATGGTGGAGCACCTGGAGGTCTCGAAGCCGGCGCTCGTCCAGAGGATGAAGAGGCTGGGGCTGGCGCCGTAGGGGCGGCCCTCGTGGCCGCCCTCCCGGGGGCATCCACGAGGGGTGCCTCTACCCCTCGGACGGGCGGGCGTCGAGGTAGAGGGCGAGGTCGTCGCGGAGCGCCGGGACGAGGTCGTCGCGGAGCCACTTGTCGATCTTCTCGCCCGGATCGCGGGTGTCCGCTCCGCTGAAAACCCGGTGGTGCACGGCGGCCAGCGTCTCTCCCGTGGCGGCGTCGGCCAGCTTCAGGTCCCAGGTGGCGTTGGCGATGCTCGACGGAGCGCCGGTGGCCCAGCGCAGGGCCCGCGCGCCCGCGTTGCAGTCGACGAAACGGCCGGTCAGGACGACGTCCCCGGTCTCCGTCGACACCTCCGCGCGCCCTTTCAGGCCCGGCGAGAGCGCCCGCTCCAGCCGCCGGGGCATGGAGTCGGAGAGCCGGATGGCGAGCGACGAGTCGCGGGCGTCGCGCTCCTGGCCGAGGAAGGTCGGCTCGGTCCACGGGTCGAGGCGCAGGGTCCGGCCTTCCAGGGTGAACCCGGGCTTCACCCAGAGAAAGTCGACAGGGCCGGTGTGGCGCCACTCCCCCTCGACCTGGAACCACTGCGGATCGAGGAGGCCGCTGTCCAGACGGCCGGCGGGCTGGGGCAGGGCAAGAGCGGGAACGAGGAGGGCGAGAAGGGAGATGACGGCGTGCTTCATGGCTCCATTGTAAGCCCGGGAAGGGAGAGCAGGGCCTGCCGCAGCTCGTCCAGGGAGACGCGGCAGGGCTCGGCATCGAATCCGAATTCGGGCTGGATCGTGGCTCCTTCCGGCGCGAGGGCCAGGGTGAAGGCGTTGCCGGTCCCCTCCCAGCCTTCGAGGTCGCCCGACGCCACGCGGTCCACGAGGCCCAGGAGCAGGCGCGCGAGCTCGGGGCTGTCCTGGACGTCGGACTCCAGATACCTGGCGAGAAGGTCCCCGGTTTCCATCGTTACCTCTTGTAGAGCGGGTAGGCGGTGTTGATGCCGCCGTCGTCCAGGGTGTAGCCCTCGATCGTGAAGCCCTCTCCCGAGTCGCCCTGGAACCTGCCGCCGCCGAGCTCGCGGCGCTCCTCCCAGGCGTGCAGGACCGCGGCGACGACCTGGTCCCGGTCCAGGCGGTCGGGATAGAAGGTCGAGGTCTTCCTCAGCCACCGGCCGGAGCCGTTGCGGATCTCCACCTCGGCGATGTAGACCCCGGCTGCGTTCGGGCCGCTGATCCTCCGCACCAGCCGGGCGCCTCCAGGGTCCCTGCCGCCGGGCCGCGAGTGGAAGCCGACCGGCTTGCCGCGGCGGTTGATCTGCCCTTCGAAGACGTGCTCCAGGTTGATGGCCGGACCGGCGCCGCGATCCGCGGTCGGGACCGCGGCCGGCCGCGGGGGAGGCGGCGCGTCCGCCTGCCGCTCCCCGAGCATCTCGGGCGCCAGGTAGTAGACCGCGAGCCCCAGGAGCAGGCCCGCGAGGGAGAGCAGGGCGCGTTTCATGGACAGAGAGGCTAGCAGAGGGGCGCCATGAATGTCGCCCCTACAAGCGAGATCAGGCCGGCCTTGTAGGGGCGCGATTCATCGCGCCCGGGGGCAGGGAGGGCGTTTTACCGCAACTGGCTCTCGATCTCGTCCGGGTGGCTGGCGCGCACCCGCGCCTCGTCGGCGTCGATGACCCCGTTGATCGCGAGCTGGCCGAGCGACTCTTCCATGGTCATCATGCCGTGGCGCTTGCCCAGGGTGATCTCGTTGTAGAGCTTCTGGAGGTTGTCGCTGCGGATGTGATGGCGCACGGGATAGGTGGCCATCAGGAGCTCGACCGCGGGCACGCGGCCGTGGCCGTCGGCCCGGGGCACGAGCTGCTGCACCACGATCGCGTGCAGCGACAGCGCGAGCTGGTGGCGGATCTGCGCCTGCTGGGCCGGCGGAAAGACGTCCACGATGCGGTGCACGGCCTGTTGGGCGTCGTTGGTGTGGAGGGTCGAGAGCACCAGGTGGCCCGTTTCGGCCGCTGTCAGCGCGGTCGCGACCGTCTCCAGGTCGCGCATCTCGCCGACCAGGATGACGTCCGGGTCCTGGCGCAGGACGCGGCGCAGCGCACGCTTGAACGACGCGGTGTCGGCGCCGACCTCGCGCTGGTTGATGATCGACGAGCGGTCGCGGTGCAGGAACTCGATCGGGTCCTCGATCGTGACGATGTGCTTGTGGTGATGCGTGTTCATCCGGTCGATCATCGCCGCGAGCGTCGTTGACTTACCGGAGCCGGTCGTGCC
>JBJMGZ010000366.1:0-8110 GCA_045807605.1 Thermoanaerobaculia bacterium
GGTCAGCGGTGCCCCCCACTGTAGAGACGCCCCGTGGGGCGTCTCTCTACCACCCACGTTTCCCGCCTCACCTTCTCCCAGCCAAACCGCGCCACCAGCTCCGCCGCCGGGCACGGCTCGGCCCGATCCAGCAGCCCCAGCGACCACCCCAAATAGCCCGCCAGCTCCTCGGGGCGCATACCCGCCTGTCGCAACGAGCGCAGAGTCAGTCCCTCATCCCGCTTGGAAAGCTTTTCCCCTTCCGCGTTGACCACCAGCGGCACATGCGCGTAGACCGGCGGCGTTCCTCCCAGGGCTTCGACGAGCTGGATCTGGCGCGCGGTGGAGTCCAGCAGGTCGGCGCCTCGCACCACTTCCGTGATCCTCATGAGGAGGTCGTCCACCACCACCGCGAGCTGGTAGGCGTAGAGGCCGTCCCGGCGCTTGAGCACGAAATCCCCGACCGTCTGATCGACCCGCTCGACCTGCCGCCCGTAAACCCGATCGATCCATTCGACCGGCCGGTCGTGGACCTTGAAGCGGATGGCGGCGTCCGAGAGCCGCTCGAACCAGCCGGGGTCCAGGCGCTCAGGGCGGCTCCGGGGGCGGAAGACTGCAGGGTACGGAGCGTTTTCCTCGGGACCGTGAGGCGCCGAGGCGATCGACTGGAGGTCCTTGCGCGAGCGGCGGCAGGGGAAGAGACGGCCGGCCGCGGCCAGGCGGGCGAGCGCCTCCTCATAGGCAGCCGACCTCTCGGATTGAACGTAAGGACCCTCGTCCCAATCCAGCCCGAGCCACGCGAGGTCCTCGATGGCGGCCTCGGCCATGCCGGGGACGACCCGCGGCCCGTCCAGGTCCTCCAGGCGCCAGACGAACGTGCCGCCCTGCGAGCGCACGGAGAGCCACGCGGCCAGCGCCGTGCGGGCGTTGCCGACATGGATCAGCCCCGTGGGAGAGGGGGCGTACCGCCCCCGGGGAGTCACTCGAACCGCTCCGCCGCCCCGCTCCGCCTCCTCTGGAGCAGCAGCGCCATGCGCCCGACCATCTCGGGCGTGACCTCCTCCCCCTCGGCGGAGCCCTGGAGAAAGCGCATGGCATCGGCGAGGTAGGGCTCGGAGAAGAGCCCTGCCGCCTCGCCGGCGAGGGGCGCGATCTCGTCGGAGCGGTCCCCCCTGAGGAGAGCCGAGGCCAGGTCGAGCGTGACCAGCGCCGCCTCGTATTCGAGACCGCGCTCGAAACAGGCTTCCCGGGTCTCGCGGAGCGCGGCTTCGACGGCGCCCAGCCCGTCGCGCAGCACCGAGACGCCCACCGTGCCGGTCGGATAGGCATCCGCATCCGCGGGTGCCGCGCCTTCCGCCACCATGCCCTCGGAGGCCAGCCGGAACGAGGTCCCCAGGTGGACCCAGGCCAAGGCGCGCACGTCCTCCAGCCGGCTCGCGCCGTAGGCCTCCGGGCTCAGCTTCTGGGCGATGAGCACGGCCAGCTTGGCGCTCTCGACGGCCTCGTCCGGGTCCTCCAGCCACGACGCCCGGCAGCGCGCTTCCAGCAGCTCGCAGAGACCCAGGGTGTGGAGGCGCGCATCGTCGCGGATCAACGTCCGGCGGCCATGCTCGGGCTGGCTCAGGAGCCGGGCGGCCGCGGTCTCGCTCGTGGCGGCGAGCACGTCCCCCAGGGCGCGCAGGACGCCGCGCACCGTCTCCCGGCGGTCCGGACCCTCGGAGGCCGGCGAGTCTTCTTCCTGATGGGCTTCCTTGTGGGTGAAGCGATGCCCCTGCCAGCGCACCACGCTGCCGGCACGGGAAGGCAGCTCGTCCACCGCCTCCTGGCAGGAGAGGCAATCGGCGAGGTGCCGCTCCAGGGCGCGCCTCCCCTCGCGGGTCAGCTCGCCGCGGGCGTAGCGCGCCAGCACCTCCGGCTCGGGATGGCCCTGGTCCATGGCGGGGGATTGTATCCGGGCTGGGGAATCCTTGACACGCCTTTCCATGTTGGGTTTGATGACACCTCCCGGTGGGGAGTAGCCACCCAGGGTCTCCCCTGGGTCGGCAGGCCGTCAAGACGGAGGCGCCTCCTAGCCAGGCAACTTCCCGGCCTGTCGATCGGCGCAGTTGACCGACGGCGAGACCACCACGTCACGAAACCGTGCCGTGGGTCTCGCCTTTCGCGTCCCACGGCCTATCTTCGAGGAGATAGGTCATGCAGGAAACCTCCCTCTGGCTCTGGATCGGCTTCAACGCCTTCATCCTGGCCATGCTCGCCCTCGACCTGGGCGTCTTCCACCGCAAGTCCCACGAGATCTCGGTCAAGGAGGCCACGGCCTGGAGCGCGGTCTGGATCGCGCTCGCCCTGCTCTTCAACGCCGGCATCTGGTACTTCCGCGGCCCCGAGGCGGGCATCCAGTTCTTCACCGGCTACCTGATCGAGAAGTCGCTCAGCGTGGACAACATCTTTGTCATTGCGCTGATCTTCAGCTTCTTCGCGGTGCCCAGGCTCTACCAGCACCGGGTGCTCTTCTGGGGCATCCTGGGCGCGCTGGTCCTGCGCGCGGTCTTCATCGTGGCCGGCGCCGCTCTCCTCGCCCGCTTCCACTGGATCCTCTACGTCTTCGGCGCCTTCCTGCTGTTCACCGGCATCAGGATGGCGCTGCACCGCAACGAGAAGATCCACCCCGAGCACAACCCCGTGCTCAAGCTGGTGCGGCGGCTCATCCCGGTGACGAACGACTACCGCGAGGGCCATTTCTTCGTGCGTCAAGCCGGCAAGCTCCTGGCCACGCCGCTCTTCCTCGTGCTGGTGCTGGTCGAGACCACGGACCTGATCTTCGCCGTGGACTCGATCCCCGCCATCTTCGCGGTGACCGAGGACCCGTTCCTCGTCTACACCTCGAACATCTTCGCCATCCTCGGCCTGCGCTCGCTCTACTTCCTGCTCGCCGGGGTGATGGACAAGTTCGTCTATCTGAAGCTGGGGCTGTCCGCCATTCTGGTCTTCGTCGGCGCCAAGATGCTCCTGACGGAGGTCTACAAGATTCCGGCGACCGTGTCGCTGGTCGCGGTGCTCTCGATGCTGGCGGTGGCCATCGCGGCGTCTCTGAGGAAGAGCCGCCGCGAAGCCCGGTTCACGCCTGCATCGCTCTCCTCTCCGCCGCGGCCTTCTCGATCGTCTCCGCCCGGAGAGGCTTGAAGAAAAGCTTTCTCGCTCCGGCGACGAGGAGGAGCGCCAGGGCGAAGGTCGCGACGATCGTGGCGCCCGTCGGCAGGTCGAGGACGAACGACAGGCCGACGCCGCCGGCCGAGACCAGCGCGCCCATCGTCCAGCCGATCGCGAGACGCGGTCCCAGGCGGGCGGCGAAGAGCATCGCCGCCACCGAGGGCACGATCAGGAAGCAGAAGACGAGGAGCACGCCGGCGACGGCGACCGAGGAGGTGACGACGAAGCCGAAGGAGACGTAGAAGAGGAAGTCCCAGAAACGGACGTTCAGGCCCCGCCGCTCGGCCTCCTCTTCGTCCATCGAGATGAGCAGGAAGCGGTCGCGGAAGATGTAGTGGAAGACGCCGACCAGGGAGTAGAGCACGGCGGTCTTCGCGAGCTCGGGCCAGGTCACCGAGAGGATGTTGCCGACCAGCATCTCCTTCAGGTGCTCGGTCTCCTGGGTGGCCTTCGACATCACCAGGATGGCGACCGCCGCCGACACCGCGTAGACGATGCCGATCACCGCCTCCTGCGGGATGCGGGTCTGCCGGTGGACGCGCGAAAAGGCGAAGATCGCGGCCCCCAGGAATGTGAAGCCGAGCGAGTAGAGATAGGCGGTCGACGAGTGCAGGTCGTAGCCGGCAAGGTAGGCGACGGTCGTTCCCAGAGCGGCGATCTGGGCGAGCGAGAGGTCGACGAAGATGACCCCGCGCTCGACCACGTGGACGCCGAGGTAGGCATGAATGCCGGTGAGGATCAGGCTCGCCACGAAGGCAGGCAGGAGCAGTTGAAAGATGCTCATTTCTTTCCCTTCATCCCCGCGAGGAACGCGTCGATGTCCGCGTCGAACAGGCTGAAGTAATCCTTGATCGCCGGCACGCCTCCCACCGAGGGATAGAGGGTCACCACCGCCGCGCCGGTCTTGCCGGCGATGTAGTTGGGCGTCTTCTTGTCGAAGTAGGGCTCGACCAGGATCACCGGCACCTTCTGCGCCTGGATCAGATTGATGATCTCGAGCGTGTGGGTGGGTGACGGCGGAATGCCGGGCTTGGGCTCGACATGGCCGACGATGTTGAGCTTGAAATGCCTGGCAAAGTTGGGCCAGGAATCGTGGAAGGTGACGACCCTGGTGCCCGCGTAGGGGGCCATCTTCGCCATCCACTCCGCATCCTTCTGCGTCAGGCGCTGCTCGAAGGCGGCGAGGTTCTTCTGGTAGACGGCGCTGCCGGCCGGATCGAGCTGCGACAGGCGGGCCGCGATGGCGCGCGCGATCACCCGGCCGTTCTTGGGGTCGGTCCAGTAGTGCGGGTTGCCGTAGGGGTGGACGTCGCCCATGGCGCGGGTGACCTGGGTCGTCGGCCGCTGCAGGATGTCGCAGCCCACCGAGGCGTCCAGGTAGCCGGGGTTTCCGGGATGCACCTTGTCGTTCCGGCTCTGATCGATCAGCGGCGGGAGATAGCCGATCTCGAGCTCCAGCCCGGCGACGATCAGGAGGTTGGCGCGCGAGAGCTGGAGCACGAAGGAAGGCTTGGCGTCGACGAAGTGCGGGTCCTGATAGCCCTTGGCCAGCGCGAAGGTCTCCACGCGGTCGCCGCCGACCGCCTGGGCGATCGAGGCGAAGTCCTGGAGCGAAGTTACGACGCGCAGCTTGGCCTCGGCCGCGGAGCTGAAGCCGGCCAGCGCGGTGAAGGCCAGAACGGTGAGAAGGATTCGTTTCATGACGTAACCTCGATTAGAAAGGATGGGCGCCGTGGGCGCCGATCGCAAATTGGAGTTGCAGGAGGAGCTCGTTGGCGGTCTCGTCGGTCAGGTCGAAATGGCGGCGCCGGAGCTCGGCCCGGAGCTGCGAGAAATCGCTCGGCCAGAAGGTCAGAATTCCGGCTACACCGGTATCGCGCAGCGCGTCGTCGTCGGCATGCTCGGCGGCCTCGTAGCGGGCGCCCAGGAACCAGCGCCGGGCGAGCCGGTAGTCGCCGGCGGCGTACCAGCCGAGCGCCGTCTGATCACCCTCCGGCTGCTCGCGGCGGCTGCGATAGACCTCGCCGCGGAAGAGCAGCGAATGATAAAGGGCGGTCTGGAGCGGCTTCCAGCGGTAGCTCAGGTCCAGGCCCTCGAGGTGTGTCTCGGCGTTCTCCGCCGTGCCATTGGGACCGAAGCCGTAGGAGAGGCCGACGTCCAGGTTGGTGGCGTCGGTCAGGTCCATGAACACGCGGTAGTGGCCGTTGTAGGAGAGGTCGCCGCGGCGTTGTCCGTCGAAGAGCCCTTCGGCCGTGCCGCGGAAGACCTGCAGCGTTCCCTCGGTGAAGACGTCTCCCACCGGGAAGAGCTTGGCGATCGAGACGCCGGTGCCGATCCACCCCTCCTCGCCGCCGAGCAGATTGACCACGGGCAGCGGCTCGTCGGCCCAGGGAAGGACGTGCAAGTGGAGGGTGTTGACTTTGCCGAAATAAGTGCGCATGCGGCCGACTTTGGCCAGCAGGCCCGCCGGCAGCGCGGTGAAGCTTGCGAAACCCTCCTCGAGCTCGACGCCCTCCTCGCCGAAGGCCAGGAAGAAATCGGCGCGCGCGTAGGGGTCGATGATCGCCTGAATCCCCAGCTCGGATTCGCGGAATTCCGCGGTGGGGAGGTTCTCGACGGGGTTGTGGCCGCCGACCGCGAGGAAGTTGCCGATCATCGAGATGGCAGGATTGAAGTAGTTCGAGGTCTGCGCCGGTCCGCCGGTGCCGCTCACCGGCTCGGTCGGGGCTACGGCAGCGACCGCGGGTTCGGAGGGCGGAGCTTCAGGCGCGGGCGCGGGAGCTGCCTCCGCGGTAACAGGAGCTGGCGCCTGCGCCATACCGGTCTCCAACTCGGCGAGGCGTCTCTCCAGAGCGGAGATGGTCGTCTTCAACTCTTCGATCTCTTGGCGCAGTGTGGCCACGGAGTCGTCCGGTTTCTCCTGGGCCCGCGCGGTGGCGGGAGCGAGCAGGCAGAGGGCCCCGCAGGCTACCAGGGCCAAAAAGCAGATGCGAATCGCGCGTGAATCAAGCGACATGATGTCCTCTCCTTGGAGCGTCTCCAGCGCCGGAGGCGCCGGAGGGATGGTTATCCAAGTCGAAACGGCCCGCGCCCCACGCGGGCCGGGCCGGCTACGCGGACGGAGAGGCGATCGGTGGAGCCCGGGCGGGGCCGAGCAGGGAGGGTTGTGCGGCCGAGAACCGCGCGACTGGCGCCGCGATAGGATCGCTTTGCGGTAGCGGCGGCAGCGGGGCCAATAGACGGCTCGGGACGATTCCGTGCCCGAGTTGCAGGAGGCAGGCGGCGCAGCCGGGATGGAGCTTGAACTCTGCGTTCTCGATGTGCGCCGGGTCACCGGGATGGACGGCGGCTTCGGCGATCTCCACCTGGGAAACCATCCCCACCTGCTCCACCGCCACGTCGTGCAAAGCCACCATATCGGACGCCAGGACAAAGGCGGCGAGCAACGCCAGGAGCGGCCGCCACCAGGCGAGCGGGAAGGCGGCGGCGAGCGTCTTGCGCAGCGGCACGCCGGGATTTTGTCCTACCCGGACCCGCGGGGTCAAACGGTGGGGATGGCCGCGGCTTGGCGAAAGACCTTGGCTCATAGCGCTGACTCCCCCTTCGGCTTCAATTTCACCGCTCCTGCCGGTGGAGCATTCGTGTGCGCGACGGAGCGCCGGCTCAGCCGCGCGGCCACAGTCGGCCACCGCCTCTCCAGCCACTCGTAAACCACCGGGAGGACGATCAGCGTCAGCACAGTCGATGTCAGCAGCCCGCCGATGACAACCGTCGCGAGCGGCCTCTGCACCTCCGAGCCGGGGCTCGTCGAGACGGCCATCGGAATGAAACCCACGCTCGCCACGAGCGCCGTCATCAAGACGGGCCGCAGACGCACCTCAGCACCTTCGCGGACCGCTTCGTCGAGCCGTTTCCCATGGCTGCGCAACTGGTTGATGTAGGAGATGAGCACGACGCCGTTGAGAACGGCGACACCGAACAGAGCGATGAAGCAGGACGGTGCCAGCCGAACATCTGCGGACGAGGTGAGCCCCCACCCGCCAAGGGGGCCCTTCGCCCCCTCGGCCGCTCCCCCGCTCAGACGGGCAGAGCAGCCGTTACGCTACGCGGGTCCCCCTCAGCTTCGCCCGGCGAACCTCCGTGTCCGTCCCCACGGCTCAGCTCTGTTCCAGGGAAGTCATCGCACACTTCCTCTTGAGAGCTGCCCAGGCGGGACGGCTGCCGCGTCGCTTGCGCGGCATGGGATTTCCACCGTGCTGAGGTTTCTGGGGCGGCCTCGGTAGCTGTTGGGATCGTCCGGAGCGATAGGGCAGCCGTCTCTTCTCGCAATCCGGGCAGTCTCCGCCTGAAGGTGCTCGTACAGCGCCACGCATTCGGCCACCTCGCTCTGCAGGATCTCCAGCGCCTCCCCCGCGGCCGTCAAGTCCCGCTGGAGGCACCCGAGCATCACCTTGCGGTCGTCCCGCACCCGCCGGGCGTCGATGCAGGTGACGGCCTTGCGGAGCCGGACCAGGAACCTTCGCAACGGAGCTGCCGCCTCGGCGGAGAGATGTCGGATGGGCACCACCTGGGTTTTCCCTCTCGGGAATTCTGGCAAGGTGGCAAGACGGCTCTCGCGAGTTCTCCTGGTGGGTCAAATGCGTACCCGTGCCAAAGCCGCGCCGCAGAAGGAGATGCTTGTCCCGGGGTTTTTCAGGACGCACACTCCGCAGGGGAGAGGAGCGGGGATCGGGTCAATGTCGAACCCATCTTTTGCCCTTCCGAGGAGATTTCGCCATGTTCAAATTGATCCTGATGGCGCTGTCACTGCTCCTGTGGGGTTCCGGTGCCGGCACGGAAAAGAGCGCTTCGGCCGGGTACGGCCAAGTCTTCGAGGCTGCTGGCCCGGGCTGGGACCCGGACGGCTCGCCGGCGCCGCAGGGGG
>JBJMGZ010000367.1:0-2507 GCA_045807605.1 Thermoanaerobaculia bacterium
GGCCGGCGCGACCGCGAGGCTGTAGGCGAGGCCGAGGAAGCGCGTGTGGGCGCGGTGCAGCTCGTCGTCCGGCAGGTACGGCTTCTTCAGGCGCTCGCTGAAGCGGGGGAGCAGCAGGGTGGCGGGCGACAGCGGTATGCCGAGCTCGCCGACGCCGGTGCGCAGCCGGATCGTCCCCTGCCCCGCCGATGAGGTGGATTGGAAGGTGGTGGCCACCACCTTGCCATCGAGATCGGCGACCAGCCGGTACTCCAGCGTCTCCGCCTGGCCCGGCGCCAGCGTCTGGATCGTGCGCTTCAGGTTGTCGCCGGGATCGGCGCGATGGGCGCCGGTGATGTGCGCCTCGTCGAGATCGACGGTGATCAGGTTCTGCGTCGCGCGCGACAGGTTGGTGACCGTGACGAAGAGCGAGTACTCCTCGCCCTCGCGCACCACGTCCGGATGGCTGAAGCTCAGGTTGAAGCGGGCGTCGACCACCTCGATCGCCGCCTGGATGCGGCTGAGGAGCGGGAACGGGTCGCGGCCGGCGCGCGCCAGCGTCGCGTTGATGTCCATCTGGAGCGTGTAGGTGCCCGCGGCCAGCCCTTCCACCGTCCATGCCGCGCCGCCCTGCTCGCCCGGAGCGAGCGACCGGCGCCCTGTCGAATCGACGACCGGCACCGCCTGGCCGGGAGCGACGGAAGGCTCGCTCTGCACGATCCGCACGACGTTGTTCGGCGGCAGGCGCAGCGAGCCGGTGATCTGCTCCAGGAACACGCCGGAGCCCACGGGAGCGCCGTTGGCGACGATCAGCTTGGCCTCGAAGAACTGGTTGAGATAGGACACCGTGCCGGGAATGACGATGGCGCCGAACAGCGGCAGGTTCAGCTCCTCGTCCTCTTCCTGGCATTTCTTGCCCCCGCTGCACAGCCTCTCCTCCTCGGGCACCTCCAGCTTGAACGGCACGATGTTCGGCGGCTGCCACCGCTTGACCTCGTGCGCGACGTTCGCGGGCAGGCCGTCCAGGTTCACTCTCGGCTTGTCGAGCGCCTGCACCGTGCCATAGCCCGAGTAGACGATCGGCAGCTCGATCTCGACGATCTCGTCGCCGAACGCGAACCCGACCGCGAAGTTGAAGGCCTGGAAGTTCTCCGCCGTGAAGGTGATGCCGCGGGCGCGCAGCTCCTCCAGCGACAGGGTCCGGACGCTCGCGGAGGCGAGGAGGATCTCGCGGACGTGGAGGATCGCCAGAGACGGCTCGGCCGTGGCGAGCACCTGGCCGCTCCCCTCTTCCACCAGCCGGATGTTCTCCAGCCGGTAATCGCCCTCCTGTTGGAAGCCGGGAAGGATGAACGTGCCGCCGGGCACGGTCTCCAGGACGATCGGCGTGGGCACCTCGGGTCCGCGCAGCTCGCCGCGCACCAGCAGTCCGGCGATCCGCGGATCCCCGGGGAATGCCGCGCCGCAAGCCGAGCCGGACGGACCGTAGCAAGTGCGTACGCGAGCCCGCTCGCCGACGCTGACCGTCTGGTCCGCGTCGGTGGTCAGCTCGTCGGTGTACAGCGTGAGCCGGTTGCCCTGGATCTGCAGGGCTCCCGTCGTGATGGGGCCCGCTTCCGTGCCCCAGCCGGTGCCCGTTGTCAGAAGACCCAAGAGGAGCGCCGCCGCGCTCGCCAGCCGGCTCAAGGCTCCTCTTTCCACCTGTGGCGGACGAGCAAAGAAAGCTCAGACAAGAAGCGCATTTCGGCCACTCTCTCCTCAACCGGCAATAATGTGCGGGCGGGGGGAGAGAGCACGAGGAGCAGAATCCCGACCCAAGGTTGCTTGGCTAACTGGGAGACTCAAGCCTATTGGACTGCCGGCGTGGCTGTCAAGACGTGGTAGAAACCGAGGTTCTGGCAGGAGGACCCGATGGCAAAGCCGACCCGCTGCTGGTGGGCCGGGGACGATCCGCTCTACGTGGCCTATCACGACGAAGAGTGGGGCGTGCCGGTGCACGACGACCGCAGGCTGTTCGAGATGCTGATCCTGGAGGGCGCGCAGGCCGGGCTCTCGTGGATCACGATCCTGCGCCGCCGCGAGGGCTACCGCCGCGCCTTCGACGGCTTCGATCCCGAGCGCATCGCGCGCTACACCGAGCGCAAGAAGGCCGCGCTGCTCCAGGACGAGGGCATCATCCGCAACCGCGCCAAGGTCGACGCCGCGGTGCGCAACGCCCAGTCCTTCCTGGAGATCGACGACTTCGACCGCTTTCTCTGGGATTTCGTGGGCGGCAAGCCGAAGCAGAACCGCTGGAAGGAGCGCGGGGAGATCCCGCCGGAGACGCCGGAGTCCAAGGTCATGAGCAAGGAGCTGAAGCGCCGCGGGTTCACGTTCGTGGGGCCGACGATCTGCTACGCCTTCATGCAGGCCGTGGGCATGGTCAACGACCACCTGTCGAGTTGCTTCCGGTACAAAGAGGTCCGGTGATGGACCGCGTGCGGAAGTTCCGCGAGAAGCACCCGCTGAAGCGCGCAGTGATCGGCGGG
>JBJMGZ010000368.1:0-16700 GCA_045807605.1 Thermoanaerobaculia bacterium
ACCCTCTGCCCGGGGCCCAAGCCCCCGGCGGGGCGGGCCCTGGCGCGGGCGGGGGTGCGGGCAATGGCCCGCGACTCGGGGCGATTTGGCGCGCGGATGTCGCCGGCCCGCTTCCGCCAGCTCGTGGCGTTTGCCGAGGACGGCGCCCTGCGCGCCGACGCGCCGGCCCTGCCCCTGCCCGGCCGCGAGCCGTGGATCGCGCGCGAGAAGGTCTGGAGGATCGAGATCGCGGGCTCGGACGTCGGCACCCGGCCCGGCTTCGACGCGGCCTTCCTGCCCAGCGGCCTGACCGTCGTCGCCCTCGGGGAGGCCGGAGTGCGGCTGATCTCGCGCGCCGGCCGGGCCGTCGCGGAGCTCGACCAGCCGGCCCACGGCCTGGTCGTTTCCGACCTGGGAGACCGCGCCATCGCCCTGGCCCGCCGGGGCACGGCCTGGCGCCTGGCGAGGATTGATCTCGCGAGCCGCCGGGCCGAGACCTGGTGCGACGCGCGCTTCGAAGCCTTCGCGCCGGACTACGACGGCGCCCTCTGGCTCGTGGTTTCGCCCGACGGCCTGGTCGCGGTGGACGCGACCGCCCGCCGTTTCGACGGTCCCTGGGGCGCGCCGGTCGCGGGCCGCAAGGTCCTGGCGCTCGCCCGCTCCACGACCCGCTGCTCGCTGGTGACCGGCGGTGAGGTTCCGGAGTCCTGGACCTACGAGCTGCCCGCCCTTCAGCTCCGCAACCGCCAGGAGCTGCCCATCGTGGCGCGCGGTGGCGTGGGAGTCCCCCATCCGCTCGCCGTGGCGCCGGACGGCACCGTGGCCGAGCAGTGGGTCTCGGCCGCCGTGCTCCACCTGAAGATCCATGGCGCGCCGCTGCTCCAGGTCGCCCTCCCCGGGGAGGACTGGGAGCCGGGGGCGCTGGCCCTCGCCGGCGACTGGCTGGTGGGCTCGGCCCACGGTCCGGGAGCGGCGCGGGTCTTCGCGGTCCACCGCGGCACCGGCCATGTGAAGGCCGAAGTGATCCTGGGCCGGGCCCAGCGCGTGACCCTGCACCTCCAGGGCCAGACCCTTTGCCTGACCGACGACCGCGGCCGCGTGCTGGTCCTGGACCTGGAGTATGGACAGATGCGGCGGGATCTCCGGCTATAATTATGTAGCAGCTACATAATGTTTCTGCTACATAATCCTGCTCCATGAAGCTTCCCTTCCTCGACCGTCACGAAGAAACCGCCCGTTTCCGGAGGCTCCTCGATCGTGCCGAAGGCTCGCTCGGGGTGGTCTACGGCCGCCGGCGGTGCGGCAAGTCACGGCTGCTGCGCGAGATCCTGCCACCCGAGAAGTCGGTCTACTACGTCGGCGACGACCGCGAGGCCAGCCTTCAGCGGGCCAGCCTGGCAACCGAGATCGGCCGCCTCCTGCCCGGCTTCGAGCGCGTCACCTATCCCGACTGGGACGCCCTCTTCTCACGCTGGTGGCAGTCGGCGCGACCCGGAACGGTCCTGGCGCTGGATGAGCTCCCGTCGCTCGTCGCGGTGGCCCCGGAGCTGCCGAGCCTGCTGCAGAAGCACCTGGACCGCGAGAGCGAACGCGGCATCCATCTCCTCCTGAGCGGCTCTTCCCAACGAATGATGCAGGGGCTCGTCCTCGACCGTACGGCTCCGCTGTTCGGCCGGGCAAGCGAGATCCTCAAGATCTCGCCGCTGCCCGCCGGCTGGATCGAGGAGGCGCTGCATCTCCACGACCCCGCGCGCGCCGTCGAGGCCTATGCGGTCTGGGGCGGAACACCGCGGTATTGGGAGCTGGCCGGCGACCATTCCGACCTTCCGGCCGCCATCCGCTCTCTCGTCCTCAGCCCTCTGGGCGTCCTCTACGAAGAGCCGTCGCGCCTGTTGCTCGACGACATGCGCGACACTACGCAGGCGGCGTCGATCTTGAGCCTGATCGGCCAGGGCTGCCACCGCATCTCCGAGATCGCGGCGCGGCTGAGCAAGCCGGCGACGGCGCTGTCGCGTCCGCTCCAGCGCCTGCAGGACATGGATCTGGTCACCCGCGAGCAGCCTTTCGGCGAGGAGCCGCGCGGCGGCAAGCGCACGCTCTACAAGATCTCCGATCCCTTCCTCCGGTTCTGGTTCCGCCATGTCGAGGGAAACCGTTCGCGCCTCGGCGCCGGCCAGGTGGCGGCGGTGGAGGAGGAGATCGGCCAGCGGCTGGGGCATCACGTCGGCGAGGTCTGGGAAGAGCTGGCGCGCGCCAGCGTGCCGCGGCTCCAGACGGGCGGGAGGAGCTGGGGGCCCGCCGGCCGCTGGTGGGGACCCGGGCTCGACCGCCAACCTCTCGAGGTCGACCTGGTGGCACACGGCAGCGATGGCAGCGTCCTGGTCGGCGAAGTGAAATGGGCGACGCCGCGCGACGCTGGGCGCCTGCTGGCGGAGCTCGAGACGAAGGCCCGGCGGCTGCCGATCGCCACAGGGAGGGAGGTCGTCCCGGCGCTGTGGCTCAAGACGCCGATTGCCGGACAGACCGCCGCCCGCGTGGTGACGCCGCGGCAGGTGCTCGACGTCCTGCGCTGATCCTCCGCGTCAGATGGCTCGCTTTGAGCCCCGGCGCGCACTAGATCTCTTTAGGGCGACGAGATCCCGCGCTGTTCACAGCCCAAAGTACCCTCGACGCGGCTGAGCCCACCGGAACACAACCCATTCGCGGAGCTTTGTATCAGGCCGGATGTTCCGGCCTCGAACCCATATCCGGGAGGTTGTACTTTCATGCAAAGGATGGCACGTATCCTGTTGGCCGCCCTGTGCCTCGTCGCCCTTGTGATGACCGGCACGGCCCGCGCGCAAGAGATCGAATCCGTATCGAAGGCGTCGCTGCACGAGAAGCTCCGCCCCGCCTACGACGCGTTCAACAACGATCCCGTCTTCAAGGAGCTGGAAAAGCAGGCGAACGCGGATCACAGGAACCGCGCGGCGGTCGACGCGCTCCTCAAGCGGATGCCGCTGTCGCCGCTCGATTACCTGGAGATCGACATGGAGGTGAGGCACTACGAGATCGTCGTGCCGCGCATCACCCAGGAGCACCACGTCCGGTGGATGGAGCTCCACCAGGCGCTGGCGCGCAGCCTCTACGGCGACGAGCACGTCGACCAGGTGCTCGCCCGCTGGCCCGCCGACACCGGCTCGGAGATCCTCGGCATCGACGCCTTCGCCACGGCCGGCACCAACCGCAACGCGGCCTCGACCGACAGCCCCGCGCCCCTCGACTACGACGGCGAGATCCAGATCGCCGTCAACCACCGCAACACCAACCAGATGGTCGCCGCCGCCAACGCCTGGGGCAACGCCGGCGCGCCGTGCAACAACGAGGACACGCAGTCGGTCTTCTACTCGAGCAACGGCGGGGTGACGTGGGACTACACCTGCGCGCCGTCGAACAACGTGTTCACCCTGGGCACCTGCTCCGGCACCATCACCGGCTCCGACCCGGCGCTCTACTGGAACGACAACAACGAGGTCTTCTTGAACTACATGCTGCTCTGCCGCGGCGTCACCACGACCCTGTATTCGATGGTCGTGGCGCGCTCGGCCGACGGCGGCGCCACCTGGGTCAAGCAGGGCGTGATCAAGAACGCCTGGGCCACGGCCACCCTCGAGGACAAGAACTTCTACGCCATCGACAACACCCTGGCGAGCCCCTTCTACGGCCGCCACTACACCTGCTGGGACCGCGCCAACAACGAGAAGTTCGCCTACTCCTCGAACAACGGCGTGACCTGGACCGAGGTGGACCTGCCGACCGCGCCGGTCGGCGGCATCGACCTCGGCTGCGAGATCGCGGTGCAGAAAAACGGCACCGTGCACGTGGCCTGGGAATCGCTCGCCTGCGGCGCGAGCACCTGCACCGACGAGCGCATGTGGTACTCCCGGTCCACCGACGGCGGCCTCACCTGGTCCGCGGCGGTCCAGGTGCATGACCACAACCTGACCGGCTTCTCCGGCACCAACTCGCCGCCGGTCGCCGACAGCCGCGGCATCGCGCCCTTCGGCGCCATCGACGTCGACAACTCGGGCGGAGCCTGCGACGGCACGCTCTATGCCACCTACGGCGACTACACCTCGGGCGGCGCCACCGAAACCGACATCTGGGTCACCCGTTCGACCAACAACGGCGCGACCTGGTCGGCGCCGGTCAAGGTCAACGACGACGGCCTCGCGGGCCGCACCCAGTTCCACCCCTTCCTGCAGGTGGACCAGTCGAACGGCAGCGTCGTCGTCGCCTGGCACGACGCCCGCGCCGACGCCAACAACCGCAAGGTGGAGCTCTACACGGCGCGTTCGACCAACTGCGGCGTGAGCTTCGAGGCCAACGTCAAGGCGAGCCAGCCTTCGGCGGAGTTCAACAACAGCGGCATCAGCACCACCGACGAGAACACCACCGACAACCCCAACCGCAACCCCAACCAGTACGGCGAGTACATGGGCCTCGACGTCAAGAACGGCAAGGCCTACATCGCCTGGGTCGACTCGCGGCACTTCTACCCCGGCTCGTCCACGAACACCCAGAAGGAGAACGTGGGCTTCGCCATCGTCGACTTCGGCTCGGCCTGCGTGCCGCCGCCGGTGCCGACCGGCGTCACCGCCACGGCCGCGAGCCAGACCCAGATCAACGTCTCGTGGACCGCCTCCGCGGGCGCGACCTCGTACAACATCCTGCGCTCGACCACGAACGGCGGGCCGTACTCCCTGGCCGGCACCTCGGCCACCACGTCGTTCTCCGACACCGGCCTGACCTGCAACACGGCCTACTACTACGTCGTGCAGGCCGTGGGCGCCTGCGCCTCGGCCAACTCGGCCCAGGCCACGGCGACCACGAACGCGTGCAGCGGCGGCGGCAGCCAGGTCCTGACGTTCTCGTCCACTCCGGCCCTGGCGATCCCCGACAACAACGCCACGGGCATCACCAGCACGATCAACGTGCCCAACTCGATGACCATCACCAGCGTGAGCGTCAACGTGGGCATCACGCACACCTACCAGGGCGACCTGGAAGTGGCGCTGATCGGTCCGGACAACACGACCGTCCTGCTCCACAACCGCACCGGCGCCAGCACCGACAACATCAACACGACCTACAACATCACCACGCGCTCGGCGCAGGCCCTGACGGCGTTCAACACCAAGAACACCTCCGGAGCCTGGAAGCTGCGGGTGCGCGACCTGGCCGCGGCCGACACCGGAACGCTCAACTCGTGGAAGGTGACGTTCAACGGCTACTCGACGCTGACGGCCAACACGGCGATCCCCGACAACAACGCGACCGGGATCACCAGCACGATCAACGTGGCGGCCACGGGGACGATCGTGAGCCTGAGGGTGCGGGTGGACATCACCCACACCTACCAGGGCGACCTGGAGGTGGCGTTGATCGGCCCGGACAACACGACCGTGCTGCTCCACAACCTGACGGGCGGCACCACCGACAACATCAAGACCGTCTACGCCGACTTGACGGCCCCGGCGCAGTCGCTCTCGGCCTTCACCGGCAAGTCCATCGCCGGCGCATGGAAGCTGCGCGTCCGCGACCTGGCCGCGGCCGACACCGGAACGTTGGGCTTCTGGGAGATCGACTTCCGGACCAACTGACCCGGGACGGGATCGAGCCGCAACCGACGGTCCCTGGCGCCCCCGCGGCGCCAGGGGCCGTTTTGCCATGGCTACCCCTGCGGGTGGTGCCCAGCCACCCCGCGAGGTATGGCCTGCCCCCCTGTTTCCGGCTTTACTGGGAGGACTGGAGGAGATCCCATGAATCCCAAGCCTCGCTCCTCGCGGCCGCCACTCTTTGCCGAGTGGGAGATCACCCGCCGGTGCAACACCTGCTGCCTTCACTGCCACTCGGAGTCCGGCCCGGAGGTGTCCTGGGCCGGGGAGCTCTCGACTCTGGAGGCCATGGGCTTCCTGGCTCAGCTTTGCGAGGAGCGGGTGCCGATGCTCACCCTGACCGGAGGGGAGCCCCTGATGCGGGAGGATTGGGCGGCACTGGCCCGCAAGGCGTGCGCGCTCGGGATCGGGGTGAACCTCTCGACCAACGGCGCCCTGGTCACCGAGGAGGTTGCCGACGAGATCGCTGCCCTGCGCCTCGCCAGCGTGACCGTCAGCCTGGACAGCCACCTGCCCGAGGTGCACGACCGCATACGCCAGTGGCCGGGTCTGTTCGACCTCGCGGTGGGCGCGATTCAGCGGCTCGCCGCACGGGGTGTACGGGTCGTGATCGGGTTCGCTCCGAGCCGGCTGAACCGGGGCAGCGCCGGTCCGCTCCTGGAGTTGGCCGAGGACCTCGGCGCCGCGGCAGTGAGCGTCATCGAGCTCGTGGCCAGCGGACGGGCGCCGGAGTACCTCGCGCTGAGCGGTCCGGAGCTGCGGGCGGCCCTGGACGAGTGGAGCCGGCTGCGCGGCACGTGGCAGGGCCGCACCAGGGTGGTGCTCCAGGACTTCCGCGCCGGCATGCCGGTCCCGGCGCTGCGGATCTGCGAGGAACAAGGGTGCGGAGCGGGCCGGCTGTTCTTCCGCGTCCGCCCCGACGGGAGCATCACCTCCTGCTCCTTCCTGACATCGCCGTCCTTCTCTCTCCGTCAGGAGCCGCTGTCAGGCATCCTGACCCGGCTCGCCGCGGAACGGCCCGGCCCGCCCAGCGGCCTCTGCCTGGATTGTGAGCAACGGGCACGGCCAGGATCGAAAGACTAGGAGCTCTGTCACGTCTGAATTGCCGGATCACCAAAACCGTGAGTATGGCGCGTTTTCCCTGGGAGCGCTGGCGTCCCGCCGGCTTGTCCGGATGAATCGGCGGAACGCCGGCAATTGTCTCTGCCCTGCACCAAGG
Organism: Thermoanaerobaculia bacterium; assembly: GCA_045807605.1. Classification (GTDB taxonomy): domain Bacteria; phylum Acidobacteriota; class Thermoanaerobaculia; order Multivoradales; family UBA5704; genus DATMER01. The sequence goes on from JBJMGZ010000368.1 coordinate 6,856, forward strand.
CCGGGCCTTCGGCCCAATGTCTTGAGGATGCCGGCGGGACGCCAGCGGTCCCAGGGAAAGCGCGATCTGCCCGTTCTATGTTGACCACGGACTAGTCCGTGGTCCGAGAGGCCAGCGTGTAGACCGTGACCGTGCGCGTCTTCGACTTCGCGTCCTCGACGTCGCCGGTGATCGTGAGCAAGCGGCCCCCTTCGCCAAGCTCTCGGGTATCGGTGCCGCCGATGAGCCGCGTCCCACCGCTTTCCAGGCTCCAGGTCGTCACCAGGGCCGAGCCCCGCCAGACGGTCGTGGACCGGTGGACCAGCGCCTCGCCGCGCTCGTTGAGCGCCTCGGCGCCGTCGGTCGTCATGGCGAGCGAGCTGAGGAGCTCGCCCTGCGAGTCGAGGAAGCTCACCGTCAGCTTCGGCTCGTTGTGCTCGATCCGCAGCCGCGGCAGCTCGTGCGCCGACGGAGGCGCCGGCGGCGCCGGGGCATCGGTCTGCCCCTTGAGCTCCTTCTGCGCCGAGGACCTTCCGGCATCGGGAACCCAGAGCCCCGAGAAGTCCGGCCGCTCCGCGGCCTCCGCCTGCAGAGCCACGGCAGCGATCAGCAAGGACAGCATCCAGCAGCGAACGTTGGCCATTCCGGGCACCTCCTGATTCTACTTTGTCAGACCATGGACCTCGTTCATAGCAGGTGGGGGGGCGCAGACCCGAGGCGCTCGGGCACCGGCTGGCCAGGCTCTTAGCGCACGTCCAAGGCTACGTCGAGCGCCGGCGAGCTGTGGGTGAGCCAGCCGACGGAGATCATGTCCACGCCGGTGGCGGCGACGGCGGGCGCCGTCTGGGGGGTGATGCCGCCGGAGGCTTCGGTGAGGGCCTTGCCCTTCGCCATCCGGACGGCTTCGCGCAGAGTTTCGAGAGACATGTTGTCCAGGAGGACCACGTCCACCTTCAGGTCCAGGGCCTCCCCGAGCTGCTCCAGGGAATCGACCTCGACCTCGATCTTCACGAGATGGCCGACGTAGGCGCGGGCGCGCTCCACAGCAGTTTGGATGCCGCCGGCCAGGGCCACGTGGTTGTCCTTGATGAGGACGGCGTCGTCCAGGCCGAAGCGGTGGTTGCTGCCTCCCCCGGCCCGGACGGCGTACTTCTCCAGGGCGCGGAGGCCCGGCGTGGTCTTGCGGGTGCAGACGATCCGCGTGCCGTGCGGTGCCACCAGGGCCACGAGGTCGCGGGTGGCCGTGGCCACGCCGCAGAGCCGGCCGAGGAGGTTGAGCGCGGTCCGCTCGGCCGAGAGGATCGAGCGCGCCGCGCCGCGCACCACCGCCAGGACTTCGCCTGCCGCGGCGTCGCGGCCGTCCGCGGAGCGCAGCTCGACCTGGAGCGTGGGATCGAGGATCGAAAAAGCCGAGACCGCGGCCGGCAGGCCCGCGATGCGGCCCGCCTTGCGGGCGACCACCGCGGCCTCGGCCGTCAGGCCCGGAGGGAGGATGGCGTCGCTGGTCAGGTCGCCGGCCCGCCCGAGATCCTCCTCCAGCGCCCGCCGGATCAGCGGCTCGTAGAGGAGAGGAGGGAGCGACGCCAGGCCGCTCACCGAGCCGCCGCCATGGCCATCTGCGCTTCGGAGGCGCCGGCAGCGTCCAGCACGGCCGAGCCGTCCGGCGCCGCGGTCACGTGGATGCGGCGCTGCCACTCGGGGTCGGGCGCGGGGAAGTCGGAGCGGTAGTGGCCGCCGCGGCTCTCGCGCCGCGCCAGGGCCGCCGCGGTCACCAGCCGTCCCACGGAGAGGAGGTTCCGCGCCTCGCCCGCGACATGGGGGTGGGATTCCGCCATCGCCTCCAGCTCGTCGAGGGCGGACGTGAGACCCTTCTCGTCGCGCACCACCCCGACCTTCTCCCACATGGTCCTGCGGATGGCGAGCTGCAGCCCGGCGTCCTGCTCCGTGCCCTCCGGCACGGCCGGGGCGCGGCGGCCGGACGGGAAGCTCCGGCCGGCCTGGCTCCGCAGGTCCTCCGCCACGCGGGAGCCGAAGACCAGCGCCTCCAGCAGAGAGTTGCTCGCCAGCCGGTTGGCGCCGTGCACGCCGGTCGAGGAGACCTCGCCGCAGGCCCAGAGGCCCGGGAGCGAGGTGCGCCCCTGGCCGTCCACGTCGATGCCGCCCATGTGGTAGTGGGCCGCGGGGGCCACCGGCATCGGCTCCTTGCGCGGATCGAGGCCGTGCTGCCGGCAGAGCTCGAACACGGTCGGGAAGCGCTCGGGGAGCTCCTCGCCCACCGCCTCGCGGGCGTCGAGGAAGATCCGCCGGCCGGCCATCAGCCGCTTCCAGATCGCGCGCGCCACCACGTCGCGCGGCGCGAGCTCGCGGTCCGGGTGCTCGTCGCCCATGAAACGGAAGCCGCGGTCGTCGATCAGGATCGCCCCCTCGCCGCGTAAGGCCTCGGTGAGGAGCGGCATGGGCTCGCTCTCCGTCTCAACCGCGAGCGCCGTGGGATGGAACTGGACGAGCTCCAGGTCCACCAGCCGCGCGCCCGCCCGGGCCGCCATGGCCAGGCCGTCGCCCGTGGCCTCGCGGGGATTGGTCGTGTGCAGGTAGAGCTGGCCCAGCCCGCCGGTCGCGAGGACCACGGCCGACGCCAGGTGGAGCACCCGGCGGCCGTCCGCATGGATCGCGACCACGCCCGACACCCGGCCGTCCTCCACCAGGAGATCCACGGCAAAGGCGCGCTCCAGCACCTTCACCTCGGGAGCGTGCAGCACCGCTTCGCCCAGGGCGCGGACGATCTCGGAGCCGGTGGCGTCCTTGGCGTGCAGGATGCGGCGGCGGCTGTGCGCGGCCTCGCGGCCGAGGGAGAGCTGGCCGGAAGAGTTGCGGTCGAAGCGCGCGCCGAGGTCGAGGAGAGCCTTCACCCGCTCCGGACCCTCGCCGGTCAGCAGGCCCACCGCACGGGGATCGCACAGCCCGGCGCCGGCGGCCAGCGTGTCGGCCGCGTGCAGGGCCGGCGTGTCGTCCTTGCCCACGGCCGCGGCCACGCCGCCCTGGGCCCAGGCACTGGAGCCGCTGATCAGGGTCGCTTTCGTGAGCACGGTCACCCGCAGCGGCGCGCACCCCAGGGCCGCGGTCAGTCCGGCGGCGCCGCTGCCGACGACCAGGACGTCCGAGCGCGAGATGCCGTTCACTTCCCCTCCCTCCGGCCGACCGCGAGCATGCGGTCGAGCGCGAGCTTCGCGCGCCTGCCGATTTCGGGATCGACGCGCACCTCGTGCTGCATGTTCTGGAGCGACCAGAGGATCTTGGGCAGCGTGATCCTCTTCATGTGCGGGCAGAGCTGGCAGGGCCGCACGAACTCGACGTCCGGGTACTCGACCGCCACGTTGTCGCTCATCGAGCACTCGGTGACCATGACCACCCGGCGCGGGCGGGCATCGCCCACGTGGCGGATCATGGCCGCGGTGGAGCCCACGAAGTCGGCCTCGGCGAGCACGTCCGGCGGGCACTCCGGATGGGCCAGGATCTGGATCCCCCCGGCGCCGTTGCCCCAGGCCTTTCGATACTGCCGCAGGTCCTCGCCCGTGAAGCGCTCGTGGACCTCGCAGTGACCCTTCCAGAGGATGAGCTCCACCTGGGTCTGGGAGGCCACGTACTTGCCCAGGTACTCGTCGGGCAGGAAGATGACCCGGTCCACGCCCAGCGACTCCACCACCGCCACCGCGTTCGCGGAGGTGCAGCAGATGTCCGACTCGGCCTTCACCTCGGCCGACGTGTTGACGTAGGTCACCACCGGCACGCCGGGATAGCGCTGCCGGAGCAGGCGGATGTCCGCGCCCGTGATCGACGCGGCGAGCGAGCAGCCGGCCTCCAGGTCCGGGATGAGCACGGTCTTTTCCGGCGACAGGATCTTCGCCGTCTCGGCCATGAAGTGGACGCCGGCGAGGACGATCACGTCCGCCTCGGTCTTCGCGCCCTGCTGGGCGAGCGCCAGCGAATCGCCCGCGAAATCGGCCACGCCGTGGAAGATCTCCGGCGTCTGGTAGTTGTGGGCCAGCACGACCGCGTTGCGCTCGCGCTTCAGCTCGTTGATCGCCTTGATGTACGGAGCGTGGAACGGCCACTCCAGGTCGGGGATGACCGGCCGCACCCGCTCGCGAAGGGCAGCCGTGGCAAGGGCCACCTCGGGGGTGTAATCCAGGACCGGCAGAGTCCGTGAAGCTTCCATCGTGTCAATCCCCCCTATGCTCACCGTGAGCATATCCAGGTCATGAAGAAAGGCCGGACGAACCGACCTCCAGGGTTATGCTATGGCTGAGCATTAGCCTTTGTCAAGGGAGCGTCACCGGGGTGATGCTCACAGGGGAAAACAGGGGGAGGGGTGGGAATATGCCGGGTCCTACCGCCGCACCCCCGGCAGCCCCACCCCCGGCGCCGGCCGCTCTCTCAGCACCTCCCGCCGGAACCCGAACAGCTCCGCGGGCCGGCCGCCGGTCTGGACGTCCTGGCCGGTGCCCTCGACCAGGCCGCCGTGCTCGACCAGCCGGCGGAAGTTCTGCTTGTGCAGGCGCACGCCGGCCAGGGCCTCGACGACGCGCTGGAGCTGGAGCAGGGTGAAGGTCGGCGGCAGCAGCTCGAAGACCACGGGGCGGTACTTGATCTTGCCGCGCAGCCGGCCGAGGGCGGTCGCGAGGATGCGCCGATGGTCGAGCGCCATGGGCCGGCCGGGGAGGCCGTGCTCCGCCGGCTTGCCGCGGTCGCGCCAGGCCTCGGGCACGAGGAGCGCCTCGTAGAGCAGCTCGTAGCGCTCCAGGACCCGCTCGCCGTCCCAGGACGCGCCGCCGAGCCCGAAGACGATGTCGGCGCGCTCGCGGCGCTCCTGCCGGTGAAGGGCATCGGGCGCCTGGGCCACCCAGGCGTCGAGAGCCGGCGCCACGTCCCGGTCGAGCGTGCGCGGACGCCCGTCGCGCCAGTCCTCCCAGGGGAAGAACTCGTACCAGTCGCGCCAGCTCGCCTCCCCTTTGACCGTGGCCTCGCGCACCAGGGCCAGGTAGGCCACGGACACCGCCCGCGGTCCGCCCCGGTCCTCGGCCGGCTCGCGTCCGCGATCGCCGAACGTGTAGAGCTGCTCCACGTACCCGAGAGGCAGGCCGGTCTGCTCGGCGACCCAGCGGCGCAATCCGCGGTCGAGAGTACGGTCGAGATCGGGCTCCACGGGGCCAAAGGGAAGAGTGTCCTCGGCCCTCCGGACCGTGAGGATCCGGGGCACCTCCTCGGTGACCGCCACGATCACCGCGTTGAGGCCGAGATCGACGTGGGAGCCCATGAGGGATGAGGGTCGGCCACCAGCTCGCGGTCGAAGACCTCGCCGAAGTGGCGGGCGCAGACGGCGGCGACCTCGGAGAGCGCCGGGGCCCTGCCCGTCAGCCGCTCGATCGAGGTCATCTCGACCTGATTGAGACCGCAGGGGATGATCCCCGAGAAGTAGGACAGATCGGTCGACACGTTCAACGCGAAACCGTGGGTGGTGATCCAGCGCGAGAGATGGATGCCGATCGAGGCGATCTTGCCCTTCCCCACCCAGACGCCGATGAACGCCTGCTCCTCGCCGGGCCGGGCCGCGAGCCCGTACTCGGCGAGCGTGCGGATGAGCACCTCCTGGACGTCGCGCACGTAGCGCCGAATGTCCCGCCGGTCCGGGCTCAGGTTGACCACCGGATAGCCCACGAGCTGCCCCGGCCCGTGGTAGGTGACCTGGCCGCCGCGGTCGCACTCCGCGACCTCCACCCCGCGGGCGCGCAGCCACTCGGGACCGGCCAGGACGTCCCCGCCGTCCGCGTTGCGGCCCAGGGTGTAGACGTGCGGATGCTCCAGCAGAAGGAAGCGCTCCGGCCCCTCGCCATGGCGGACTGCGTCGCGCGCGGCGTGCTGCAGCTCCACCGCCTCCGCGTAGGGAACGCGGCCGATCCAGGTCCAGTGGAGAGCGCGAGGCGAGCCCGGTATCGGCGGCATGCGCAGCATTGTACTGCTGTAAGATACGCCGGGCTTGCGGGGGGACGACTCGATGGAGAAGGTGATCACAGCCATTCTCGGCGGTGGCCAGGGGAGCCGGCTCTGGCCGCTGACCCGCGACCGCGCGAAGCCGGCCGTGCCGATCGGCGGCAAGTTCCGCCTGATCGACATCCCGATCAGCAACAGCCTGCACGCCGGCATCGACCGGATCTTCGTCATCACCCAGTTCAACAGCGCGAGCCTCAACCGCCACATCGCCCAGACCTACCGCTTCAGCGCCTTCTCGCTGGGCTACGTCAACATCCTGGCCGCGGAGCTGACCGCCGAGCGCAAGGACTGGTACCAGGGCACGGCCGACGCCGTGCGCCAGTGCCTGCCCCGGCTGCTCGAGCCGAACCCGCCCGAGGTCCTGATCCTCTCGGGCGACCAGCTCTACCTGATGAACATCGGCGAGCTCATGAAGACCCACCGCGAGCGCGGCGCCGACCTGACCATCGCGGTCAAGCCGGTGACCCGCGAGGAGGCCCCCGGGTTCGGCATCCTCCGCCTCGACCCCGCCGGCCGCATCCGGGAGTTCTGGGAGAAGCCGACGAAGCCCGAGGAGCTCGACATGCTGGCGGTCGACGAGCAGACCCAGGCCGGGCTGGGCTACCCCGCGCCGCCCGGATCGCTCCTCGCGAGCATGGGCATCTACATCTTCCGCCCCGAGGTCCTGCGCGAGCTCCTGGTCGGCAGCACCACGCTCGATTTCGGCCGCGAGGTGATCCCGCAGTCGCTCGACAAGTACCGGGTCTATGCCTATCCCTACGACGGCTACTGGACCGACATCGGCACCATCCCGAGCTTCCACCAGGCGAACCTCGACCTGACCTTGCCGCTGCCGCCGCTCAACCTCTACGACTCCGAGCTGCGCGTCTTCACCCACCCGCGCTTCCTGCCGGGCACCAAGGTGAACCAGTGCTTCATCCAGTGCTCGATCCTGAGCGAAGGCAGCATCCTCTCGGGCAGCCGCGTGACCGACTCGGTCATCGGCATCCGCGCCGTGGTGCGCGAGAGCTCGATCGTCGAGCGCTCGGTGATCATGGGCGCGAACGTCTGGGAGAGCCTTCCCCAGGGCAGCTCCCAGGTGGCCATCGGGATCGGACGGGACTGCCACGTCCGCAACTCGATCATCGACTTCAACGCCCGCATCGGCGACGGCTGCAAGCTGCTCAACGAGGCCGGCGTCCAGAACCTGGACAACGAAAACTTCTGCATCCGCGACGGGATCATCGTGGTCCCCAAGAACGCCGTCCTCCCCCCGGGGACGGTGTTCTGATGATGTATCCCAGTCCCCCTCTCCCTAGCCCTCTCCCCCGTGCCGGGGGAGAGGGGACTCTCGGAATGCGTATCTGTCAGGTTGCCGCGGAGGTCACCCCGTTTGCCAAGACCGGCGGCCTGGGCGACGTCGTCGCCGGCCTGTCGCGCTATCTCAGCCGCGAAGGCCACGATGTCCGGATCTTCCTGCCGTTCTACGGCCAGCTCACCCGCCGCACCGAGAGCTTCGTGCCCGTGGGCTTCCTTCAGGACGTGCCGCTCTGGATCGGTCCGCACTACTTCCGCTTCTCCGTCCTGACCGCGAAGCTCCCCGACAGCGAGGTGGACGTCTACTTCATCTCCTGCCCGCAGCTCTTCGGCCATGAGGAGATCTATTACGGCGATCTGGCGGACGGCCCGCGCTTCGCCTTTCTCACGCGCGCCGCGTTCGAGTGCTGCCAGCGGATGGCCTGGGGGCCGGACATCGTCCACTGCCACGACTGGCACACGGCGCTCGCGCCGGTCTACCTCAAGGCGATCTACGGCTGGGATCGCCTCTTCGACCGCACGCGCACCGTCCTGACCATCCACAACATGGCCTTCCAGGGCCTGCTGCCCGCCAGCGCGATCGGCGACATCGGGCTCGCGGAGCACGGCTACTGGCTCGACGGCGCCGACTCGGCCGCCGGGCGCTTCAACTTCCTCAAGACCGGGCTCCTCCACGCCGACATGATCACGGCCGTGAGCCGCACCTACGCGCAGGAGATCCAGGGCGCGGAGCTCGGCTTCGGCCTCGACTGGCTGACGCGGGCGCGCTCCGGCCGGCTGATCGGCATCGTCAACGGCATGGATTACGGCGAGTGGGACCCGGCAACCGATCCCCACCTGCCCTACCGCTACTCCGCGGACGATCTTTCCGGCAAGCGGAAGATGAAGCGGGCCCTGCTGGAGGAGAGCGGGATCGGCGGCGACGAGAACACTCCGATCGTCGGGATCGTCTCGCGCCTCACCTTTCAGAAAGGTTTCGAGCTGGCCTTCGACGCCCTGCCCGCGGTGCTGGCGCGGCGCGACTTCCGCCTGATCGCGCTGGGCAGCGGCGAGTCGAAGTACGAAGACTTCTTCCAGTGGCTGCAATGGCGTTTCGCGGGCCGCGCCTGGTTCCACCGCGGCTTCAACAACCCGCTCGCGCACTGGATCGAAGCCGGCGCCGACCTCTTCCTGATGCCCTCGCGCTACGAGCCCTGCGGTCTCAATCAGATGTACAGCCTACGCTACGGCACGCCGCCCATCGTGCGCCGGACCGGCGGCCTGGCCGACACGGTCGAGCCCTTCGACCCCGCGACCCACCAGGGCACCGGCTTCGTCTTCGAGCACTACACCTCCGAAGGTCTGTGCTGGGCCCTGGACACCGCCCTCGACGCCTACCAGGATCGCGCCGCCTGGGAGCGCCTGATGCTCAACGGCATGGCGAAGGATTTCTCCTGGGATGTTCAGGGCCGGGAGTACGTGGACTTGTACCGCCGGCTGGCGAGCTGATCGAAGGCGGCGGAGGTGTCTCCCGTGCGAGAGTCATGGACCGCGGTAGCGATCCTCGTGGTATTGCCGGCAGCCTGCACCCGTTCGTCGAGACCGCTCGCCATTCACGATCCCGCGAAGATCCAGTACATCGAGGTCACCCACTGGAGCGAGGAGGGCGGGCGTGGTCCTCTTGAGGAACACGTGATCGAGGATCGCAAGCGGATCGAGTCGGTCGTCGCGCTCCTCCGGTCCCACAATTCCGGCTACCGGGAAGACACGGATTGGGCCCACTGGAGGCTTTTCGGAGAGAAGCCCCACGAGGACTACACCCTTCATTTCCAGGAGTCGCTCGACATCGCGGCACCGCTGAGCGTCTCGATCGCACCGGACTGGCTGAGCGGCATCGACGATCAGAAGAGCCACAAAGGGGAAAGGTACTTCCGGACAAGGCCGCTGAGCGGCTCCGAGCGGAAGGATCTCGTCGCCCTGATCACCCGGCGCCCAGAAGATCGCGACCGTTGTTGTGGCTGAGAATTTCCCGATCTTACTGAGGCTGATCGAGCAGCTCACAAGTCGGGTCGACCATCGCTCTTGTAATCAGGCGACCTGCATTGTCAGAACATCGTGTTCTGGTTGGCCGACTCGCCAGGAACCCGCTGAAGCACGTCCCAATGTTCAACGATCTTCCCTTGCGCGTCGAAGCGGAAAATGTCAATGCCGGCCCAGTCGCCATCATCAGGCCACTGTTGGTAACAGTGGAGAACCACGTAGTCGCCATCGGCAATCACACGCCGGAACTCGACTCGCTTGGCTGGGTACTCGGCGGCCATTCGGTTGAAGTACTCGATGAAGGCTTGCTTGCCATCCGCGACCACCGGATTGTGCTGGATGTAGGTGTCTCCAACGTATTGCTCAACCGCCTCGGCGGGCTTGCACTGGTTGAACATGAGATCGTAGAAGGCCTGCGCGTTCTTCTTGTTCCGCTCGAGGTTGTCCATGAAGGTTATCCAGCACCGTGGTTGGCGGTCATTCAAGATTTACCTGGCCGACAA
>JBJMGZ010000369.1:0-7318 GCA_045807605.1 Thermoanaerobaculia bacterium
GGCACGCCGGGCTGGCCCTTGAAACGGCTCCGCACCAGGGAGGGATCGAGGTGGCCGTCCTGCCCCGTCCGGGGATAGAAGATCAGGGGGCCGTTCTCGGGCGTGGTGTCGTCGATCGCGACCACGCTCTGGATGTAGCTGTCGCGGCCGTCCACGTCCCGCCACTCGGGAGTGCCGTAGCGGCGGTGCTCGCTGTCCTGGTGGGGCTCGAACTCCAGGCCATCGTTCGGGTACTTGGCATGGAGCTGGTTGAGCAGGTGGACCGCCCGGTCCGAGTCGAAGAGCTGGCCGACGATCGCGGTCAGGCGCGGATCGCGGCCGTTCAAGAGGAAGGCCGGCTCGCAGCCGCCCGCCCAGACCACCCGCAGCAGGCGACGCGTTCCATTCGTACCGCCGAACACGAACTGGCTCCCCTCGTGCTCGATCTTGGTCTCGCCCTCGCTGTCTCCAGGCAGATCCGCGGCGATCTCGCGCCCCACGGCGCGCAGCCGCTCCGCGGCCTCGCCCAGCGCCGCGACCTCGCCGCGCGAGAACAGCTTCTCCACGATGAGGAAGCCTTCGTCGTAAAACCGCCGGATCTCGGCATGGGACAGCTCGCGAAGCATGGATTTGACTCAATTGTAGCAAACGGGCCAAACCGCGGGTAAATTCCCCGGAAGGGGGGGTTGACCCTCACGCAACGTGAGGCTGTACCTTGACGATCGTGGCCGCCCCCCAGAGGGGCAGAAAGGAGCGGAAGCGATGCGCTTGTGGAAGGTGGGAGAGCTGGCGAAGCAGACGGGGCTGACCGTCCGCGCGCTTCACCACTACGACGAGATCGGGCTGCTCACGCCGTCGCAGCGGAGCGCGTCCGGCTACCGGCTCTACGACGGGGAGGACATCGCCCGCCTGCTGCAGATCCTCTCCCTGCGGCAGCTCGGGTTCTCCCTGGACGAGATCCGCGACAGCCTGGCGAAGCCCGAGCTCTCGCTCCCGCGCGTCCTCGAGCTCCACATCGCGCGTCTCCGGGACGGCATCGAGCTGCAGCGCAGGCTGTGCAGCCGATTGGAGGCGGTGGCGGAGCGGCTGCGCTCGTCGGAGGTGATCTCCGTCGAGGAATTCCTGAAAACCATGGAGGCGATGATGGACGCGAAAGCCATGTTCGAGAAGTACTACACCCCGGAGCAGCTCCAGCAGTTGGAGGAGCGCAAGAAGATGCTCGGCGAGGAGCACATCCGCCAGGTCGAGCAGGAGTGGCCGCAGCTCATCGCAGAGGTCCGCGCCGAGATGGACAAGGGCACGGACCCGGCGAGCGAGACCATGCAGCGCCTGTCCAAGCGCTGGATGGAGCTGGTGCAAGAGTTCACCGGCGGCGATCCCGGCATCGCGCAGTCGGTGAAGAACCTGTACCAGGGAGAGCCCTCCGCGCAGCAGCGCACCGGCCTCGACCCGGAGATCATGAACTACGTCAACCAGGCCGTCGCGGCCTCCCGCAAGGCTGACTGAAAAACACACGGACGGGCACGGACGACACGGACCAGCACGGACACGGCAAGCTGCTTTGTCCGTGATGGTCCGTGAGTGTCCGTGTCCGTCCGTGTCCGTCCGTGTGGCCCTCCGTGTGCCCTCCGTGCCCTATACTGCCGGGCAACCGATATCGCGGAGGACAAGACCATGCTGAGGAGAGTGGTATTTGCCGGCGCCTGCTTCGCCCTGCTGCTGGGGCTCGCCGCGCCCGGGCGGGCGGACGTGGTGCTCGATTGGAACAAGGCGACTCTCAATGCCATCCGGGTGGACAAGACAGCGCCGCCGAAGGCCTCGCGCGCGCTCGCCTGCGTCCACGCGGCGATGTTCGATGCGATCAACAGCGCCGGGGGCGGCACCTACGATCCGTACCTCGTCGAGCCTATCGAGCTCTTCTCTCCCGTTTCGGTCGAGGCCGCCGCCGCGGCAGCGGCCCATGCGGCGCTGGTCGACCTGTTCCCGGCTCAGAAGGCGACCTTCGACTCCGCGCTCGCCACCTCGCTCGCGGCGATCCCCAACGGCATCGAGAAGACCGCCGGCATCGCGTGGGGGGAGTCGGTCGCGGCGCAGATCCTGGCCGTGCGCCACGACGACGGCTCGGGCACCACCGTGGACTATGGCGCGCCGACCGGAGCCAACTGGTGGGCGGCGACGCCGCCCGCCTTCGCGCTGCCGCTGCTGCCGAACTGGCCGTACGTCCAGCCCTGGGCGATGACGAGCGGCTCCCCGTTCCGGCAGGGTCCGCCGCCGTCTTCGACCAGCTCCGAGTACGCGCAATCGTTCGACGAGGTCAAGCGCCTCGGCCGCTCCGACAGCACAGAGCGGACGCCCGAGCAGACCCAGATCGCCCTGTTCTGGGCAGACGGCCCCGGCACGGCCACGCCGCCGGGCCACTGGCACGTCATCGCCCAGGGGATCTCCCAGGAGCGGCATCTCGGCCTGCTCGAGAACGCCCGCCTCTTCGCCCTCCTCGCCATCGCCGGCGCCGATGCGGCGATCGTCTCCTGGGACCACAAGTACTACTACAGCAACTGGCGGCCGGTGACCGGCATCCAGCACGCCGACACCGACGGCAACCCGGCCACCACGGCCGACCCGGCCTGGCTCCCGCTGATCGCGACGCCGCCGTTCCCCTCCTACACGTCGGGGCACAGCACCTTCAGCAGCGCGAGCGCCCGCATCCTGGCGCTGTTCTTCGGCGCCGACCAGGTCTCCTTCTCCACCACGTCGGACGCCCTCCCCGGCGTGACCCGCTCGTTCACGCGGCTCTCCGACGCCGCCGAGGAGGCCGGGCAGAGCCGGATCTACGGCGGCATCCACTGGCAATATGACAACCAGGCGGGCCTCGCGAGCGGCCGCGCCCTCGGCGAGTACGTGTTCTTCAACCTCCTCACGCCGCGCGCGGTGGCCGGCGCCTGCGTTCCGGGCAACAGCACGCTCTGCCTCACGGGAGGCCGCTTCAAGGTCGAGGCGAGCTGGCAGACCGCCGGCTCCCACGGCACCGCTTCGGCAGACAGCCTGGGCACCGACTCGGGCAGCTTCTGGTTCTTCGATCCGGACAACGTCGAGCTGACCGTCAAGGTGCTGGACGCCTGCGACGGCTTCGACCGCTACTGGGTCTTCGCCAGCGGCCTGACCGACGTCGAGGTGCTGATCAAGGTGACGGACACCCACACCGGCCAGGTGCGTCAGTACTTCAACCCGCGGGGCCACGCCTTCGCGCCCATCCAGGACACGGACGCCTTCGCCACCTGCCCGTAACCCTGCACGAAAACCCCGGCCGGGGACCGTCCCGGCCGGGGAAGGATCGACCCCGCGGAATCGCCGCGGAGCGCGACGTGCCGGCTCATCCCCCGGCTTGACCTGGAACCGAGAGCAGCGCGCGATAGCGCTCCGCCTCACGCGGCCTGCCCCAGGCCTCGTAAAGCTCGACGAGGCTGCGCAGGATCTTCTGTGTCTTCTCCGCGCCGGCTCCGACCTTGTCCCGCAGGACGGGATAGCTCGGGACCAGGAGCGTCTCGGCCTCGGCGAAGCGGCCCTGGCCGGCGAGCGCGGCGCCGAGGACGCTCTCCGTATAGGCAGTACGCCAGTGCCCGGATGGCAGCTTGTCCCGCAGGATGGAAACCGCATCCCGGGCCAGCGTCTCCGCCCGAACATGCTGCCCCTGCGCATTCAAGAGATCCGCGAGCTTGTACAGGGTGTAGGCCACGGCCGGATGGCGGTCGCCCAGCCGCTTGCGCCGGATGGTCAGAGACTGCTGAAGGCAGGTCTCGGCCTCGGCGTAGCGTCCCTTCGTGATCAGCCAGTAGCCCTTGTTGGCGAGGACCTGGGCGACCTCGGTGTGCTCCTCGCCGACGAGCTTGCGCCAGAGGCTCAGGGCCTCGTCGTACATCTGCTCGACCCCCTGGTCCTTGCCCTGGGAGTCGAGCATGACCGCCAGGTCGCCCATCACCTCCGCTCTCTGCCGGCTCACCTCCTCGCCGCTGGCGTCGAGGATCGCGAGCGCCTGGCGGTCGAGGCGCTCGGCCTCGCCGTAGCGCCCCGCGTGCGCCTTGACGCCCGCCAGGAAGTTCAGCGTCCGGGCCACGGTGACGTGGTTCTCTCCGAAGAGCTTGCGGCGCATCGCCAGAGCCTGCTCCAGCACGCTCTCGGCGGAGCCGTAATCGCCCCGCAGGAAAAGGGCGTATCCGAGATCGTGGAGGCTTTCCGCCACGAGCGGGTGCTCGGCTCCGTAGGCCTGCTGCCGCAGGCGCAGCGACTGGCGCAGCAGCCGGACCGCCGGGTCGTACAGCCCCAGCTTGCGGTAGGCCTCTCCCATGGTGTGCATCAGGCTGCCCCGCACCTCCGGCTGGTGCTGCAGCTCGGTCTCGATGCGGGCGGCCCCCTGGTCGAGGAGCTCGCGCGCGGTCACCGTGCTGCCCACGGCGGCGTCCGGATCGGACACCTGGAACAGACCGATCAGGAAGTCCGAGATCCGGCGCGCGGCCTCGGCTTCGCTGTTGGCGCGCTTCGCCTCTTTTGCGGTGCGGCGCATCTGCAGCGCCATGGCCACGGCGAACCCCAGGACCAGCAGGGTGACGACCGCCAGCACGCGGGCGCGCGCCAGGGCGCGGCGCATCTTCTCCGCCTCGAGCTTCTCCCGCAGGGCGTCGGCCCGCTCCCGGCGGCGCTCCTCGATCCGGCGCAGCCGCTCGGCGATCTCGACGGCGCTCGCCGGCCGCTTGCCCGGGTCGCCGTCGGCCGCGCGGGCGATGTCCTCGGCGAGCAGCTCGTCCGGGACCTCCCGCTCCCATCCCGGCGCCAGGGCGCGGGACAGGTCCCCCACCGCCATCTGGAACAGCAGCACGCCCAGGGCATAGATGTCGGACTGCATGGACGGGGCCTTGCCCTCGAGGATCTCGGGCGCGAGGTAGAGCCGGGTGCCCGCCGCCGTCCCCGTCTCCGTCTCGGGCATCATCTCCGTGAAGCCGCTCGCCGTGAGCCCGCGCCCCGTGACCTTCTGCGGATCGGTGAGCAGGCCGATGCCGAAGTCGGAGAGGCGGGCCCTGGGACGGCCCTCGGCATCGATCGCAATCAAGACATTGCCGGGCTTGATGTCCTTGTGCAGCACGCCCACCGAGTGGGCGGCGGCCAGGGCCGTCGCGATCTGGGCGACGATCTCCAGCCGGGTCGCGAGCGGCACGGCCGCGGCTCCGCCCTGCGACTCGATCCACGCCTGCAGGTCGGTCCCCGTGTACTCGGACTCCAGGAAGAAGGGAGGCTCCTTGAAGTTCCAGTCGAGGATGCGCCCGATGTCGTCGCGCTCGCCGAGCGTGTCCTTGAGGATGCGGAAGAGCGTGACCTCGCGCCGGAGCGAGCGCAGCCGCTGGGCGTCGTAGCAGAACTTGAAGACGCGATGGTCCCCGGTGCGCTCGTGGCGGGCGAGCCACACCTCGCCGAAGCCGCCGTCGCCGAGCTTGCGCTCCAGGACCCAGTGGTGGCGCCAGGGCACCTCCTGGCCGGCCGCGGGACGCCAGCCGAGCGTCACCTCGTCGCCGGCGGGCACGGCGCGGCGGGCCTTGGCGGTGTCGGCGGGCGCGCTGAGCGGCGCGAAGCCCGAGAAGCCGACCTCGAACACGTCCACGGGCTCCGCGATCCCCTGGAAGAGGTAGGGGCCGTGGGCGAGCCAGCCCGGCCGCCGCCCGCTGGAGGTCGTTCCCACCACCGCCCGCCGGGCGAGATCGAAGGCGGCATGGGTCAGGAGGGTCTGCCGTCCCCGGGCCAGCCCGGCCACGCGCGCGACCGTGTGCTTGGCGAGCCCGTCCACCTCGACCGGCTTGGCCCCCTGGGCCACGTCCTCGGGCGCGTTCTCCCGCAGCCAGACCTCTCCCAGATGGATCCCGGCGCGCGCCGCGAGCGGCAGGTCCAGCCGCTCGCCCATGCCGGCGAGCTCCCGGTGATAGGCGAGCGCATAGGAGACCGCCTGGATCGGACGGTCGAAGAGCAGGAGGAAGCCGTCGGTCTTGTCGATCTCCCTGCCCTCGAACAGGGCCAGGAGGGACCGCGCCATCTGGTCGTGCGCGGCGAAGACCTCCTGGGACCGCGCGTCGCCGATCTGCTCCAGCAGACCGGTGCTGTCGAGGAGATCGATCAGCAGCAGGGTCTTGACGACGGCGACGCCGCCTTCCACGCCGCGCAGGGGCGGAACCGACGGACTGCCGCCGGCCAGGATCGGAACCTGTCCGTGGACGAGCGCACTGGCACGAATCGCTGACATGGCTAGAAGCTTTCGACAATTCTACCCTGGAAGGCTCTTGCGGTACACTGGCTGAAACCGATCAGTTTTCAAGATTCTGCCTGCTGTCGAGGGAGGTATATGCAAATGTCTCGACTTCTGTCGCGGCCCGTGCTCCTGACGGCTCTCGCGCTGGCTCTGCTGCCGGGAGCCTCGCCCTGCCAAAGCGGGCCGATCCTCACTGTGGGCAAGGTCACTGCGAAGGGAGGAAACAGCATTCGCGGCATCGAAGACGGCGTGATCTTCAACCGCCGGTTCGGCGACGATTGTCTGCTTGACGCCTTCCCTGCAGGCAAGCCTGTCGCCGCCTCGCTGGGGCAGGAATTGAATCTCGAGGTCGAGCTCATCTCCTGTCCGCCCTCCGCGAGCCTCGCCACGAGCCAGTGCCGCTCGGAAATCGAGAACGGCCCCGCCTCGGCCTGGATCGAGGCCCAGGGATCACGGCTGACCGTTCCCGTGCCGCTGCCGGCAAGCACCGGCATTTACAGAGTCCGGCTCGTGTGCCAGTTGCCGGAGTCAACGGAAGTGATCGCCACCCAACTCTTCCTCACGTATGCCTCCCCCCGGCCGATGGTCGATCCTCCGGATCCGGACTGGTACAGAATGGCTTGCCAGTGGGGCAAGGGGCTCACCAGGGACAAGACGGAGCAGGAGGTCGCGGACCGGCTCCTGCACGCGCTCTTTCTTTACGGCCAGCGCCGGTGGCGCTACGGGTCGTGCAGGATCGAAAAGGACATGTGTGTCTTCGGCCCGACCGAGGTGTCGATGACAGGCCTGCACTGCAACTGCGGGAGAGGCACCTGCAAGCTGGACTGGACCGAGCTTGTGAGTGCGGAGGGGGACCGGAACTTCAGCGACTGTTATCAATTCAGCTCCGCCTTCGAGTACGTTGCCGCCACCATGGGAATCGGGGGAATGGTGGAGGAGGAGGTGCTCGGCAGTGACGGGGTGGGGTTCGTGACCAAGGCCACGATCCGGTCCCTCGACCCGGCCTTCGGCGGCAACCTGAAGTGCGGTCCGCGCAACGGTGCTTGCGCCTTC
>JBJMGZ010000370.1:0-3267 GCA_045807605.1 Thermoanaerobaculia bacterium
GAAGAGCTGGGCGTGATGCGCATGATGCCCGGGATGACCGTCGTCGCCCCGGCCGATCCCGTCGAGACGCGGGCGGCCACGCGGGCCATCCTCGCCCACCCCGGCCCGTGCTACATCCGGCTCGGCAAGGCCGGAGAGCCCGAGGTCCACGAGGGGTCGATCGATTTCCAGCTCGGCCGCGCCATCCGGGTGCGCGACGGCCGGGACGTCACCCTCATCTCCACGGGCGGCATGCTCAAGACCGCCGTGGGAGTGGCGGGCCGCCTGGCCGAGCGGGGGACCGAGGCCCGGGTCCTGAGCCTGCACACGCTCAAGCCCCTGGACACCGGGGCGGTCCTCGCCGCGGCGCGCGAGACGGGCGCCGTCGTCACCCTGGAGCAGCACAGCGTGATCGGCGGCCTCGGCAGCGCCGTGGCCGAGGTCCTCGCCGAGGAGCCAGGCCGCAAGGTCCCGTTCCAGCGCATCGGCCTCCCCTCCGCCTTCGCGCCCCGCGTCGGCAGCCAGGGATACCTGGAGGAGCAGCACGGATTGACCGAGGAGCCGGTGCTCAAGGTCGTCGAGCGGTTGCTACAGCCGCACCCAACCCCCCTCGGCTGAAACCTCGGCGGCGGCGATGGCGCGCTGCGCTGCCAGGCCGTCATGGAACGAGGCATCCTCTTCGCCCAGCCTCCCGCGCAGACAGGCATCCACGAAGCTCCGCATCATGCGGCCGAGGGCGTGCGCCTGGCCGTCGCGAGCCTCCTCCGGCAGGGGCAGCTCCTCCCATCCCGCCATCCCCGGGCGCGCCGCCCGCAGAGCGTCGAGCCGTCCCCGGGAGAGGAGCGCCTCGACGGCGCCCTCGGTGCCCACCACCTGGACGTAGTTCTCCGCTCGCGGCGGCGTGATCCGGCTCGCGTACCACTGGCCGCGGATTCCCGAGGCATGGCGGAACCAGGCGGTTGCGAGATCGTCGGTCTCGACCCCTGGGCGCGGCAGGATCTGGAGGTCGGCTTTCACTTCCGCGATGGGACCGAGGATGAAGCGCGCCAGGTCGAAGAGGTGCGAGCCGGAATCGTAGAGCACGCCGCCGCCCGCGGGCGCCCGCAGCTCCCGCCAGCCGATCGCGGCGCCGGGACGCAGCCCGTCCCAGTACTCGTGATGGGCACGGAACAGGTAGGGCTCGCCCACGTCGCCGGCGCGCACGCGGCGGCGCAGCTCCCCGATGCCGTGGAGATAGCGGTAGGTGAAGGCGACCTGGTGCACCCGGCCGCTCGCCTCGGCGGCGCGCAGCATCTCCTCGGCCTCGGCCACCGAGAGCCCCAGCGGCTTCTCGCAGAACACGTGCTTGCCGTGGGCGAAGGCGAGGAGGGCCTGCTCGCGATGCGCGGCGTTGGGCGTGCAGATCGCGATTCCGTCGAGATCGTCCCGGGCGCACAGCTCGCCCGGATCGGCGCAGACCTCGGGAATCCCGAAGCGGCCGGCGAGCGCCCGCGCCCGTTCGGGCCGGCGGCCGCAGACCGCCACCACCTCCGCCCCGGGATGGCTGAGCAGCCCCGGAACGTGGCAGGCTTCGGCGAAGGCCCCGGCCCCGATCACTCCGAAACGCAGCTTGTTCTCCGCGGTCATGCCGGGATGATATCAATCGAGGATTGGAAGGCTGCCGGCTCGACGGGGGAGCCGCGACGGGTGTGAGATCATGGCCATGGAGGGGTCTTATGCGGAAATCGATCCTGGTGCTCTCGCTGCTCGCCGTTGCGCTCGTCTACAGCCCGCTCCGGGCCCAGGAGGAGAAATCGGAGAAATCCCTCGAAGCGCAGGTGAAGGACCTCGCGAACCAGGTCGAGGCGCTCCGTGACGATCTCGACCAGGTCCGCAAGATCTCGGACGACGCGCAGTTCTGGCTGCGCCTGTCCGACGTCGCGGAGGTGGACAAGGTGCTCCTGACCGGGCCGCCGAACCCGAAGGAGGAGGAGACCTACGGCATCGCCAACGAGCGGCACCCGATCCGGATCTACCTCTACACGTTCCTGCCGAAGGACCTGGACAGGTCGAGGAAGCATCCGGCGATCCTGCTCACGCACGGCGGCGTGCACGGCGACTTCGGCACCTATCACGTGCACCTCGTGCGCGAGATGGTCGCGCGCGGGTACATCGTGCTCGCCCCCGAGTACCGCGGCTCGACCGGATACGGCAGGGAGATGTACGAGGCGATCGACTACGGCGGGCTGGAGAACGAGGATATCGTCGCCGCCCGCGACTGGGCCGTCGAGCAGCTTCCGGTCGATCCGAAGCGGATCGCCCTCGTCGGCTGGAGCCACGGCGGCATGATCTCGCTCATGGCCGGCTTCGACCACCCTGACAAGTTCGCGTGCATCTATGCCGGCGTCCCCGTCTCCGACCTCATCACGCGGCTCGGCTACCACGAGCAGGGCTACACGGACCTCTTCGCGGCCGACTACCACATCGGCAAGCCGCCCTCGCAGGCGGTCGACGAGTACCGCAAGCGCAGCCCTATCTGGAACGTCGAGAAGCTGAAGCTGCCGCTCATGATCACCTCGACGACCAACGACCGGGACGTCGACGTCGTCGAGGTCGAGCAACTGATCGTCCACCTCAAGGCGGCGGGCAAGACCTTCGAGCACAAGATCTACGAGGACGCGCCCGGCGGGCACAGCTTCGAGCGCATCGACACCACCTACGCGCGCAACGTGCGCAAGGACCTCTACGCGTTCCTCGACAAGCACCTGAAGTAGGCCCGCTGCAAGAGCGGAGCTCTCAGCCCAACGGTTCGAGGTCTTCGTAGAGGCGCGGAAAGGCCAGGGCGCGGACGCGCTCGGCCAGCGGGAAGGTGTGGTCGCCCGGGTAGACGACGTCCACGCGGTCGAGGCGGAGGTCGTCGAGAGCCGTCCGGATCGAGGCGGATGCCGACCACCGGATGCCGCTCCAGAAGCCCCTGCAGCTCCTCCCGATGCGGGCTGCGCTCGATCAGCCACACCATTACCTTGAAATTCTACCATCGGCCTTCCGATTTTCAAGGTAAGGGCTTGGGGGCCCGGAGGGCGAAACGGGCCGATTGAAGGTTGAGCTTTGAATCTGCCCGGTTCTGGTATCCTGGGAACCGATGATCGAGCGGCTGCTTCAGCCCCGCCTCCTCGAGCTGGCCACGCGCTATCCGGTGCTCACCTTGACCGGGCCGCGGCAGTCGGGCAAGACGACGCTCTCCCGCATGGCGTTTCCCGATCTGCCCTATGCCTCCCTGGAGAATCCGGCGCAGCGCGAGCTTGCCCA
>JBJMGZ010000371.1:0-6581 GCA_045807605.1 Thermoanaerobaculia bacterium
CGGGTGCCTGTGATTGCCAAGAAAGTGAACACAGGTGGATTGCAGATCATGGTGGAGGGCGACCTGGCGATGCAGCGACCTTACATCGTGATGGAGGCCAATCCCGAGAGATTCCCATGCGCCAACCATGTAGGGGCGAGAAAGCTATCGACCTTCCTTCTTGAGTGCGGAGGAGGAGGTGACGCTCCTCCTCCGCGGGTTCCGCGCAACAGCCTACGGGTTCGAGGTCGATGACGTCGGACCCATCGTGTAGGAAGCCGACCAGACGTACGTCTTCCCATCCGAATTGGGGATCGTGCAGGCCTGGCCGGTCTCTCCCACCTGGTAGGGACCGTTGTAGACCGGGCACGCGCACTGGATCGGATCGCCGTTGTTGTGCGAAGCCGGATCGCTGCCGTCGGCGAATCTGCAGGGGGCGGTCATGCACCCGGCATAGTTGTGGGCTGGGCAGGGGGCGACCGGCTTGGTCGAGACCATGAACGGCGGGGTCATCGCAAAACTGAACGTCGAGATGACCTGGGCTTGGGCTTTCGGATAGAAGGAGTTTGCGGAATTGCCCAGAGGCTGGTTGTTGATGTAGTTGCAGACGTTCGCCTGAGAAACACCGCTCGGAGGCGTGCTGCCCTGAGCCGTGTTCACGATGTTCAAGCACCCGCTGCCATCGGGCCCGCACTGGTTCACGGCTTCGAAGTAAGCCCCCTGGTTGAGGATGCCGTTGATGTCGACATAATATTGCCCCGAGCTGTAGTACTGGCAGGTGCAATCGGCGACGTCGCCCTTGGGGCCGAGAACGCATGGCAAGGGCTGCCCCGCAGTGCCCCCCGGAGGTCCTGAGAAGAAGCACAGCGCGTACGCGCCGCCCTGGCACGACAGCATGTTGGGCGAGTGGTTGGCGGTGGCCGTGGCGTTGGCCGGGACGAGGACGACGTCCGCACGGGCCGGTCCGTAGGTCGTCGTCCAGCAGTCCGTGGGCTGGAACGGGGTGTTGGTGCAGGTGCTGCCGCAGGATGGAGTGATGCCGGAGCAGAGCTGCGAGCTCGTGGTGGCGGTCGTGGTGGATGCCGCCGGCTTCGCCGGGGGTTCCGCAGCAGAGACCATCGAGACCTCCGAGACGGATACCGCGCACATCGACGTCAGGAGAAGGACTCCCAGGCACAGGCCGAGCCCCGGCCGTCGGGCAATCTTCATCGAATCTCCCCTTTCTGAATTGAGCTGCATTGAGTTGCTGATTCGGGTCCTCCGTCCTTTTCAATCCCCCGCGCACTCCACCCGGTTTTTTCCTTTTCTTTTCGCCTGGTAGAGCGCCTGGTCCGCCCGCGCGATGAGCTCGGTGGGCGAGCTTCCGCGCCGCGGCAGGGCCGAGGCCACCCCCACGCTCACGGTCACCACCGGCGCGACCGGCGAGCTGCCGTGGGTGATCGCAAGGTTTTCGATGGCGAGACGCGCGGCGTCCGCGTACTGGAGCGCGCCGCGCAGGTCGGACTCCGGCAGAACGGCCGCGAACTCCTCGCCGCCGTAGCGGGCCACCAGGTCTCCCGCCCGGCGCAGGCCGTCGCGCAGCGCGGTCGCCACCTGGCGCAGGCACTCGTCCCCGGCCTGGTGGCCGTACGCGTCGTTGAAGCGCTTGAACTCGTCGAGGTCGAACATCACCATCGAGATCGGCGTGTCATGGCGGAAGGAGCGCCGCCACTCCGTCTGCAGGGTCTCGTCGAGCTGGCGGCGGTTGGCGATCCCGGTCAGGCCGTCGATCGAGGAGAGCCGCTGCAGGCGCTGGTTCGCCTCCTCGAGCTGCTGGTTGATCGCGGCCATGTGGATCGCGCCGGCGAGCTGGTCCGCGAAGGTCTGGAAGACCACCAGGTTCTCGGCGGAGAACGAGTCCGGCGTGGTGCTTTCGAGATCGAAGACGCCGAGCGTGCGGTTGCGGAAGCGGATCGGCACGACCAGCTCCGAGGTCACGTCGTCGTGGAGCGGCAGGTAGTCGGGATCGCTGCGCACGTCGAGCGCGAGCTGCGTCCTGCCCAGGCGCAGGGCGCGGCCCACGATGCCGGTGCGCAGCGGCCAGCGCGCCCCGGGATCGACGCGCAGCTCCAGGGTGCCGGCGCGGGCCGCGAGCTCGAACTCCGTGCGCTCCGGGTCGACGAGCAGGATGCTCGCCAGCGCGAGCCCGAAGTGCTGCTGCACGTAGCGCACGACCCGGTCGAGCAGCGGATCGAGCTCGCCCGCGTCGAGCGCGGCCTTGGAGACCTCGCTCACCCGCTCGAGCAGGAAGGCGCGGCGCTGGACCTCCCGGTACAGGCGGGCGCAGGCGATGGCGCCGGCGATCTGCTCGGCCACGGTCTCCAGGAGCGGCAGCTTGTCGTGGAAGGCGCCCTCTTCGGTGCTCTCCAGGTTGAGGATCGCGACGATCCGCCCGCCATGGCGCACCGGCAGGCAGAGCTCCGAGCGCGCGCCGGGCATGGTCTCCACGTAGTTGGGGGCGGCGAGCACGTCGTCGAGCAGGAGCGGCTCCCCCTTGAGCGCCACCTCGCCCACGATCCCCGTGCCCAGCCGCCGGGTGTAGCCGACGGCGACCGCGGACGGCAGCAGGGTCGAGAGCGCCTCGCAGACGAAGATCTCCTGCTCCGCGTCGACCGACGCGAGGGCCACGAACGGCCAGCCGAACTTCTGCAGGATCGTGTCCGTGATCCGCTGGAGCATCGGGCGCAGCTCCAGGTCGAGGGTCGCGATGCGAGCGATCTCGTTGAGGGCCTCGAGCTCCCGGGAACGCGCTGTGCCAGCCGATCCGGCCGGATCGGGCAGGGCCATCAGGCCGCCGGGCGGCCGGAGAGAGTCTCGGAGCCGCTCAAGAGATCGCTCAGGGAGCGTCCGCTGAAGGCGAGAAGGAGCGGGAGCCCGAGGAGCAGGAGGGTCAGGAGCCCGCCGATCCAGCGCCGGGCGGTCTGGTCGAACGCGAGCGGCTCGCCGTCGCGGCTGCGCGCGTCGAGGCCGACCCAGGCCATGCCGGGAGTGTGGCCCCAGAACGCGAGCGGCACGACCGTGTAGAGGAAGGAGAAGGACATCAGGAACAGGGCCACGGCAGGCCAGTCCGAGAGCACCGGATGGACTCCCATGAGGCGGCACCCGACGAGCACGCCTACCGCGACCGCCGCGTGGACGACGAGGTCGGCCCCCGCGGCCGAGATCCGGCTGCCGAGCCCGGCTCTCCCCGTCCTCCCGGCCTTGCGGGCCGTGCCGGTCCGATCGGACGGAAGCTCCTCGTCCGGCTCGTCGAAGGCCAGGTCCGGCTCGGGGATCACCGGCTGTCTCGGCCCGGGGGGTGCGGCGCGGGGAGCGCGCTTGCGCTCGGATACCGGAGCGGAGGGGGCGGCGGCGCTCCGTCCCCGCTCGGGCTCAAGCGGCAGGTCGAAGAGCAGGGGCTCGTCCTGGGGTTCCTCGTCGTGTCGCATCATCGCAGGGGGAGGTGCTTGACATAGATCCGGTAGAGCATGTCCTTGGGCCGGTTCTGGTAGGTCTCCGTGAACGCGATCTGGCGCTTCAGGTCCGCGTCATCCGGGTTGAGCCCCTGGGCTTCGCGGAAGTTCTCCAGCGCCTGTTTCGTGTCCATTCTCTGCAGGTCGCGCAGCGCCAGGTTGTAGTAGGAGTCGACCATCAGCCGGTTGATGTCGCGGTTGGCCGGATCGGCCTCGTGCAGGCGCCAGAGGTCGCGCAGCGCGACCTCCCACTCGTGCTGCGCGACGAGGTTGATCTGCGCGGCCAGCGGCTCGACCTGGCGCCTGGCGTTGGCGAGCAACTCGGCGTCGGAGGGATCGAGCCGGCCCTTCTTGGCCGCCACCTCGTAGCGCTCGACGGCTTCGAGGTAGCTGCCGCCCTGGTACGCATCGCGGGCCGAGGCGAGCAGCGCCAGCCGTTCCGGCGGGATCGCGGGAGCGGCCGGTGCGGGCGCGGCGGGCGCGGGCACCGGGGGTGCCGCGCCGGGCGACTTGTCCCACTGCGAGATCAGCTCCTGGGCCTTCGCATAGGCCGGATCGTCCGGCGACAGGCGGCGGAGCTGGGCGACGGCGATCTGGGTCTTGCCCCCCTTGTGGAGGTCCATGGCCCGTGCGATCGGGTCCTGCCCGGACTGTGCAGGTCCCGGCTCCTCGGTCTGCGAGTTGGGGAAGAGGCGGTCCTTGTTCAGGTAGACGAAGGCGCCGCCGGCCAGGGCGAGCACGAGCACGGCGCTGCCGACCAGGGCGAACGTCTTGCGCGCTTTCTTCTCGCGCACGGGCGCGGCCTTCGGCCTGGGCTTCTGGCGCTCGGCCGCGGCCAGCTCGCTCGGATCGGGCGGGATGAGGATCTCTTCCTTGAGATCGCCCGCGGCCGTTTCGAGATTGAGCTCCGAGGGGGTGGACAGCGCCGGCTGGGGCTCGTGGCGCGGCGCGGGCCGCGCCGTGGGCACCTGGCCGGCCTCGAGCTGCTGCAGGTACTCGCGGGCCGCGAAGTAGCTCGGCTGGATCTCCAGCACGCGGTGGAACGTCTGCTTGGCGCCCTCGAGGTCGCCGGCCTCCATCTTGGCAACGCCCTCGTGGAAGACCTCCTCGGCCTGGCGCTCGCTCTCGGCCTTGACCTTGCGCGCCTGCTCGATGCGGCGGGCGGCCTCCTGGTGGTCGATGTCGATCAGGAAGATGCGCGACCAGGCGTCGATGGCGCCCTGGACGTCTTCCCTCTCATAGGCCGCCTGCCCCTCGTCGAGGAGCTGCTGGATCCGGCGATCGGTCTCGGAGTCGCCGCTCGACGACGACAGCATGTCGGTCTGGAAGTCGGCGGCCGAGATCAGCTCGGGATCCATGAAGGACGGCGCCGCCGGCTCGTCGAAGCCCAGCCCGGGCCCGTCGAAGGTGAGCTCGGGCAGGTCGGTGCCGAAGCCTGTATCCAGAGAGGGCTCCTCCAGCGACAGGTCGAAGCCGGCATCCCCGGCGGGGAAGGCGTCGGACGCGAAGGGATCGAGGACCGGCATGGTGATCGCGGGGATCGCCGGGCGAGCGCCGACCGCCGGGGCCGCCGGAGCGACGCTGGCGCCGGTCAGCTCGGCGATCGCAGGGTGCGAGGGATCGAGGGCGCGGACCTTCTCGACGGCGCGCGCGAGCTCCTCCCGGTTGCCCTGGCGAGCGGCTTCGCGGGCCGCGTTCACGAACTTGTTGACGTACGGCGCCGCCTCCATCCGCTCCTGGGCCTCGGTGGCGATGCGCATCAGCTCGGCATCGGCGCCGACGGCGGCCTGATTCTGCTGAGCGAGGGTCATCAGCTCCTGGAACTGCCGTCCATCCAGGAGGGCCTGGAAGCGGGGACGGAGGTTGCCGGCCGGAGGGGCGGCGAGGAGGTCGTCCACGCGCACGGCGCCGGAGCTGTTGCGCAGCCGTTCCTGGAGCTGGCGCGCGGGCTCGAAGTGGGGATCCATGCGGAGCACGAAGTCGCACCCCAGGAGGGCTTCCTGCCGGCTGCCCTCCGCGGCGAGCCCGAGCGTCTGCTCGAAGGTGCCGAGGACGCGGTTCTGGACGTCGGATGAGAGCGAAGGATTACCGGCGTATGACATGTCGGCACACAGGTAGGTATACGTCCTCAGGGTCAGAAAAGTCGTGGGTATCGTAGCAGAGAGGCTCTCCGGCGTCCAACGGGGGTTGGAGCAAGGGGAGGAGGCGTCCTCTCCTGCGCAGCGGAGGAGGAAAGACGAGGGGGCTCCCGGTCGGGGGCCTTGCTATATCTGGATCGGATCGTCGCCCATGGGTCGCGGATTCCGAGGCACTGACGCCGGGCTTTGGCGCTCTTCTGGCGCGCCTTGTGGTAAGATTGAGCCGTCATGGCGAGTCGCCGGAAGCTCCAGAGTGACGAGGTGCCCGAGCCAGGAAGGGGTGGGGAGAGGGAGTACCTTCCGCGGACTCCATTGGCTCAGCGACTATGGGAGATCCGTCAGAGGATCGCGAAATCCGGGGAGCCTCTCCTGGATTGGGACGACATCGAGCGAGAGGTCGCTGAGCGCCGTGGCGGCTCCATAGATTGACTCTGACATTCGTCGACGCGGGAGTCCTGATTGCTGCGGCCCGCGGGACCGATTTAATCGCGATCCGGGCGAATCAGGCGCTTGGTGATCCCCGCCGCTCCTTCGCTGCCAGCTCTTTCCTGCGCCTCGAAGTGCTACCCAAGGCGGTGTTTCACCGCCGATTGGACGAGGTCTCCTTTTATGACCTTTTCTTTTCGGTGGTCGAGCGTTGGGTTGATCTGGATCCGGATCTGGTAGAGAGAGCCCAATCTTTCGCATCCAGGTTTGGCCTGTCGGCTGTAGATGCGCTTCACGTCGCGGCAGCGCTCTCGGTCGGGGCCGACGAGCTACTCACGACAGAGAAGCCGCAGAAGCCGATCCATCGCGTCAAGGAGGTTCGCGTCAGGTCTCTCTATCCTGGAGGCTAGTACGTTGTCAACCTAGAATTGGCAGGGCGCGCTTTCCCTGGGTGCGCTGGCGTCCTCGCCGGCTTGTCCGGATGAATTGGCGGAACGCCGGCAATTGCGGTCCTCCTGCAAGAAGGCCGGGCCTTCGGCCCAGTCTC
>JBJMGZ010000372.1:0-2828 GCA_045807605.1 Thermoanaerobaculia bacterium
CAGCGCCTCGACCCAGCTCCTCGACACGCTGCGCATGCTCTCCCCGATCGTGGCCGAGCGCGCGGTGCAGCCTGGCGCCGACCTCCAGCGCTGGCTGCATGAGATTGGAGCCGGCTCGGGGACCGGCTCGGGGAAATACCACTCAGGTCTCCGGGTCACCCTGATCCGCGGCGACGGCAGCGTGATCGCCGACAGCGCGCGCTCGGACCGGCAGGTCGGGGCCATGGAGAACCACGCCGAGCGGCCCGAGGTCCGCGAGGCCCTGGCGCGCGGCCAGGGGGTGGCGGTGCGCCACAGCGACACCACGGGCGACACCTACGTCTACGCCGCCCGCACGCTCACCGATTCCCGGGGGGAGCTGTTCGTGCTGCGCCTCGCCCAGCCCCTGGCCGAGCTCCAGGCGCTGCGCGGCCGGCTCGCCGCGGCCATGCTGCTGGCGGCGCTCGCGGCCGGCGTGGCGATCCTGATCACCTCGCTGTGGATCGACCGCCAACTCTTCGAGCCGCTCGCCCGGTTGATCGGCGAGGCGCGCGACCTGGCCAACGGCGATGTCCGCCGGGTGCAGGTGCCGGAGGGGGACGAGCTCGCGGAGATCGCCGGGGTAGCCCTGGCGCTCAACCGCCTGGCCGAGACCGCCGAAGCCCAGTTCGCGGCCGTGCGCGACGAGCGCGATCATCTGAAGGCCATCCTCTCCAGCATGTCCGAAGGGGTGCTGGTGGTCGCCGCCGACGGCCGCGCCCGGCTGGCCAACCCCGCCTTCCGCCGGCTTTTCGATATCGAGGAAGTCGCCGAGGTGACCGGCCGGCCGATCCTCGAGATCATCCGCCAGCCCGCCCTGGCGCGCCTGGTGGACGACACGCTGCGCCTGGGCACGGGGCAGGGCGGCCAGATCGAGATCCTCGCCCCGGAGCGGCGGATGCTGCTCCTGGCGAGCGCCGCCCTGGCCGGCGGCGAGCGCGGCGCGGTGGTGGTGGCCCGCGACACCACCGAGCTCACCCGCGTGGCCGACATGCGCCGCGATTTCGTGGCCAACGTCTCGCACGAGCTCAAGACCCCGCTCGCCGCGATCCGCGGCTATGCCGAGACGCTGCGCGACGGCGCCCTGGACGAGCCGGCCACCGCCCGCCGCTTCAACGAGCGCATCCTGACGCAGTGCGGTCGCCTGCAGGCCCTGCTCGACGACCTCCTCACCCTCTCCCGCCTGGAGAGCGTGGCGCCGCAGCCCTCCGAGCGCGAGCCGGTCGAGCTGCCGGCGGTGATCCACCGTGCCGCCGAAATGCTCGCCGACGCCGCCCGCGAGCGCCAGGTACGCATCGACCTGGACGTGGACGAGAAGGTCCCGCCCCTCGCCGGAGATCCGGACGGGATCGAGCGCCTGGTGCTCAACCTCCTGGACAACGCCGTCAAGTACAACCGGCCCGGAGGGAGCGTGAGCCTCCGTCTCGCGCAGGCCGAAGGCCAGGCCCTCCTGGAGGTGAGCGACACGGGCATCGGCATCCCGCAGGACGCCCTCCCGCGCCTCTTCGAGCGCTTCTACCGCGTGGACAAGGGGCGCTCGCGCGACGAAGGGGGCACCGGCCTCGGCCTCGCGATCGTCAAGCACGTGGCCCAGGCCCACGGCGGCCAGGTCGAGGTCGAGAGCCGCATCGGCAAGGGGAGCACGTTCCGGGTGAAGCTGCCGCTGGGGTAGGAAAGGACTTCAAGGACGTAAAGGACATAAAGGACCAAAAGGACAAAGGACGACCGGGCAGCTCTTTTGTCCTTTGAGTCCTTTGAGTCCTTTACGTCCTTTTGGTCCTTGACGCCAACTTGTCACACGCAGAATGGTTTGCCTGCTCCGCGGGAGCGGGTAAGATCTGAGCCATGGAACGCCATCTCGACCAGGAGCTGGACCGCGCGCGGCAGATGCTGCTCAGGATGGGCGGCATGGTCGAGGGCATGGTCGCCCGCGCCACGCAGTCCCTCCTGGAGCGCAGGTCGGACCTGAGCGCCGAGGTCATCCAGGAGGACACCGACGTCGATCACCTGGAGATCGAGATCGACGAGATCTGCCACAGCATCCTGGTGCGGCGGCAGCCCACGGCGGTGGACCTGCGCTTCCTCGTCGCCGTGATGAAGATCAACAGCGACCTCGAGCGCATCGGCGACTCGGCCGTGAACATCGCCCAATCGGTGGAGCAGCTCAACGAGCAGCCGCCGCTCAAGCCCTACATCGACCTGCCGCACCTGTCGCAGCTCGTGCAGGCCATGGTGCGCAAGAGCCTCGACGCCTTCGTCAACCGCGACGCGGCCCTGGCGAGCGAGGTCTGCCGCTCGGACGACGCGGTCGACGGCCTCTACAAGCAGATCTTCCGCGAGCTGCTGACCTTCATGATCGAGGACCCCAAGACCGTCAGCCGGGCCCTCCACCTGCTGCTCGTCTCGCGCAACCTGGAGCGCATCGCGGACCATGCCACGAACATCGCCGAGGACGTGATCTATTACGTCGAGGGCCGCGACATCCGCCACTCCATGGGCCAGGCGA
Source organism: Thermoanaerobaculia bacterium (assembly GCA_045807605.1). Lineage (GTDB taxonomy): Bacteria > Acidobacteriota > Thermoanaerobaculia > Multivoradales > UBA5704 > DATMER01. The sequence continues at coordinate 2,525 of JBJMGZ010000372.1, forward strand.
CCGCGCAAGCCTGATGAAAGTCCTCTTCCTCTGCACCGGCAACTCGGCGCGGAGCATCCTGGCGGAATACCTTCTGCGCCGGTTCGATCCCCGTTTCGAAACGTACAGCGCCGGCTCCCACCCCAGGGGCGAGGTCCATCCGCTGGCGCTCCGGGTCCTGCGGGAGGTCTACGGGATCGACGCGGGAGACGCCCGCAGCAAGTCGTGGGAGGAGCTCCGGGACGTGGGCTTCGACCATGTGATCACGGTCTGCGCCAACGCCCGCCAGAGCTGCCCCATCTGGCCCGGCAAGGCGGTCATGACC
>JBJMGZ010000373.1:0-10159 GCA_045807605.1 Thermoanaerobaculia bacterium
GAGCCGCTGGGCCACGTACATCTCGTTGTAGAGTGGGAGCTGCACCGTGACCACGGGCCACTCCGGCGGATCGGCAGGGCGGGGCGGCATGCGCCTGCGGGTCCGCAGGTACACCAGCACCAGGGCCAGGCGGTGCAGGCCGTAGAAGGCGAGGACCCCCAGGACGAGGTAATAGATTGTCAGCAGGATTCCTGCACCCGGAAAGCTCATCCCGGAAAGGCTCCTCTCGCCAAGCCTCCCTGGCGCTGGCGCTCCCGCTGCTCGTTCTGAGCATCTGCCTGGCGCTCGTTTCGGATCTGTCTCATCGTCTTGCGCTCGCTCTGGCCCTTCTCGGCCTGGGCTTCCTCTGGCTCGCCTTCGCGGCCCGCCGCCTCGAAACGGCCGCGCGCCCCGGCGGGGCGATCCTCCTCGGGTCCTTGCTGCTGAGACTGCCGCTGCTGCTTTTACCGCTCACGCTGTCGGACGACGCGCTGCGCTATCTCTGGGATGGGAGGGTCGCCCTGGCCGGCCGGAATCCCTATGCCCTGCCGCCGGCGGCTCCTGAGCTTATCCCTTTTCGCGACGAGGCGTGGCAGCGCCTGCCCCATACCGACGTCCCCACCGTCTACCCGCCCCTCTCGATCGCGGTGTTCAGTATAGCGAGCCGGCTCCCCTTTCCGGGATGGAAGCCGCTCCTGGCATGGAAGCTCCTGGCCACCGCCGCCGACCTGGGGACCTGCGCCCTGCTCCTCCGCCTCGCCCGGCAGCGGGGGCTCCCCGAGGGGCGGACCGCCTGGTACGCCTGGAACCCCCTGGTCGTCCTGGAGGTCTCCGGCATGGGGCATGTCGATGCCCTCGGGGTCGCCGCCACGGTGGCAGCGGTGCTTGCCCTGACCCGGGGGAAGGAGGTCGCCGCCGGGGTCTGGGCCGCGGCCGGGGCTCTCGCCAAGATCGTTCCCGTAGCAGCCCTGCCCATGTGGACGCGCCAGAGCGGTGCCCGGCTGCTGGGAACCGCGGCCGTCCTGATCGCGGCAGCGGTCCTGCCGGTGATCGCCGCCACCGGGGGGATCCCTCCCGGCCTTCTCACCTACGGACTCTCCTGGGAGTTCAACGGCCCGGTCTACGAGCCGCTCTGGCGCTTGATGAGCGCCGCCGGGCTCGCTCCCGCTCTCGCCCGGGGGTTGGAAGCGCTGGAGCGCCGGACGGAGATGTGGTACGCCTGGGACTGGGTGTATCCCTACCTCTATCCCCAGCTCCTGGCGAAGCTCCTCCTCGCCGCCGGGATGGCGGTCGCGGTCCAGCGATCCCTGCGCGAGACCGATCCCGTCGCCGGCACCGGGCGCCTCTTCGGCACGCTCCTGCTCCTCTCCGCCACGGTCTACCCCTGGTATCTCCTGTGGGTGCTCCCGTGGGCGGCGCTGCTGCGGCAGCGGGCCTGGCTGGCGCTGTCGGGGTTGATCCTGCTCAGCTACTGGAGCCCCTTGTGGCCCTGGGTGTTTCTGGCGATCTGGGTGCCTTTTGCGCTTCTGATGATCAAGGGGGGCGGCCGTCCGTGAGAGCGCTCCTGACGATCTCCTACCGGGGCGAGCGCTATGCCGGCTGGCAGCGCCAGGAGAACGCCCTGACCGTGCAGGAGGTCGTCGAGGAGGCCGTCTCGAAGCTGGTGGATTCCCCCATCCGGGTTACCGGTGCGAGCCGCACCGACGCCGGGGTGCATGCCCGGGGGCAGGCCGCCCACCTGGACCTTCCCCGCCCGTTTCCCCACCGGGCGCTGGTCCATGGGGTCAACCGGCACCTGCCCGAGGACGTCCGGGTGATGGCCGCCGGGCTCGTGGACGAGGGCTTCCATGCCCGCAAGAGCGCGCTGAGCAAGGAGTACCGCTACCGGCTGAGCCGCGCCGAGGTGCTCTCCCCCCTGGACGCGCCGTTCGCGGTCCAGGTGCCGGCGAGGATCGACCCGGCGCGGATGGAGCGGGCTGCCTCTCTCCTCGTGGGAAGGCACGACTTCTCGGCTTTCGCCCTGGCCGGGGGGAGCCACGTCCAGCCATTCCGCCGCATCTTCGCCGCCGGCTGGGCGGAGCAGGGGGAGGAGCTGCGCTTCACGATCACGGGCGACGGGTTCCTGCGCGGCATGGTTCGTGCTCTGGTCGGAACGTTGATCGAGGTGGGGCTCGGCCGGCGCGGCCCGGAAGAGCTTTCCGACCTCCTCTCCGGCCGGCCTCGCTCCGAGGCCGGACCCACGGCCCCGGCTCATGGCCTGGTTCTGGAGACCGTGTTCTACCCCTCCGGCTTGCCCCCGGCCGGTGACGTGGTTGTGGTACCTTAGGGGACCTTCGACATGGCCGATATCTCCAAACTCGCCCCCCCCGGCTCCCCCGAAGAGCTGATCGTCCGCCGGATCGACCTGCCCCGGCTGCCAAGGCACGTCGCCATCATCATGGATGGCAACGGGCGATGGGCGAAATCGCGCAACCTGCCCCGCGTCGAAGGGCACCGGGCGGGCGTCGCGGCGGTGCGCGACACGGTGGAGTCGTCGGCCCAGCTCGGGCTCGACGTGCTCACCCTCTACGCCTTTTCGGTCGAGAACTGGAAGCGCCCCCGCTTCGAGGTCTGGACCCTGATGAACCTGCTCAAGGAGTACGTCCGCAAAGAGCGGCAGAACCTGGTCGACAACGACATCCGGTTCCATGCCATCGGCCGCTGGGAGGAGCTCGACCCCTCCGTCGTGCGCGAGATCGAGGCCACCCTGGAGGCCACCCGGAATTGCAGGGGGATGAGCTTCAACATCGCCCTCAACTACTCCGGACGCTGCGAGATCGTGGACGCCTGCCGGCGCATCGTGGCCGACTGGGCCGCGGGCAAGCACGCCGACATCGACGAAGAGACGCTCAACCGCTATGTCTACACCTCGGGCCAGCCCGATCCGGACCTGCTGATCCGCACCTCGGGCGAGCTGCGGGTGAGCAACTTCCTGCTCTGGCAGATCGCCTACACCGAGATCTGGGTGACCCAGACGCTGTGGCCGGACTTCCGCCGGCGCGACCTGTTCGAAGCCATCCTCGCCTACCAGGGACGGGAGCGGCGCTACGGCGCGGTCCGCACGGGGGCGGCGGGGACGGACCTCCAGAGGGAGGAGGCCGAGGCCGGCCTGTTCGCCTCCGGCAGAGGCCCGGTCTGAGCCCCGGCTCATGCAGAGGCTCCTCACCGCCGCGGTCCTCACCCCTCTCGTCCTCCTGGCCCTGTTCAAGCTGCCGGGACCCTGGTTCTTCGCCTTCGTCGCCATCCTGGTCGACTGGGCGGTCTACGAGTACCTGCAGATCGTCCGCAACCGGGCGCCCCAGGCTCCGCTCAAGACGCTCCTGATCGCCGTGCCGCTGGCCGCGGTGGCCGTGAGCGCCTCGCTCTTCGAAGGCGGCGAGCTCCTCGACCCGCGGCTGCACCTGTTCACGGCCGGCGTCCTGCTCTCGGTCGGCCTGGGCAGCCTCACGCTGCTGTCCCGGGTTCCGCTCGCCGAGACCCTGGATGCCCTGGGCATCCTGGGCTTCGGCGTCCTCTACTTCGCGCTGCCGATCTCCAGCCTGCACTACCTGCAGCAGGCGGACCCCTGGCTCGTGTTCCTGCTCTTCTCCGTGGTCTGGCTGGGGGATACCGCGGCCTTCTACGTCGGCTCGCGGCTGGGCCGGCACAAGATGGCGCCGGTGATCAGCCCGAAGAAGAGCTGGGAGGGCTCGCTCGCCGGCTTCGCGACCTCGGTCCTGGCCGCTGCGGTCTGGAGCTGGTTCCGCCTGGGCCGGATCGACCCCGGGCTGCTGGCCGCCGCCGCCCTGACCGCCGCCGCCGCCCAGGTCGGCGACCTCGTCGAGTCGATGATCAAGCGCGGCTCGGGGGTCAAGGACTCGGGCCACATCCTGCCCGGGCACGGCGGCATGCTCGACCGGATCGACGCCCTGCTGTTCGCCGCTCCCGTCCTGGTCCTGGCGCTCTGGCTGCTGGGGGTCGACGGCGTGCCGGTACCCCTTCCTTCCCGCTGACCGGGGGGAATGCGCGGCTGACGCGGAAGGTTCGATATAATCGACCATCTTCGGCGTTTTTCTCGCGCAAAGGGCTAGCCCATGACCATCTTGCTGATCCAGATCCTCTCCTTCGTCTTCGCCCTCGGCGTGATCATCGTCGTGCACGAGGCCGGCCATCTTCTCGTGGCCAAGGCGTTCGACGTGCGGGTGCTCACCTTCTCCGTCGGGTTCGGCCGCAAGCTGTGGAGCACGCAGCGCGGCGAGACCGAGTACCGCGTGTCGGCCGTCCCCCTGGGCGGCTACGTGCGGCTGGGCGGCGAGAGCATCGAGGAGGCGACCGGCAACGATCCGCGCGAGTTCCTGAGCAAGCCGCGCTGGCAGCGGGTGCTGGTCTACCTGGCCGGCCCGGCCATGAACGTGGTCCTGGCCATCGCGATCTTCGCCGGCCTGTTCATGGTCGGCATCGAGGCGGGCAACCCGACCTCGATCCCCCCGGTCGTCGGCGTGGTCGAGCCCGGCTCGTCCGGCGCCCAGGCGCATTTCCAGAAGGGCGACCGCATCCTGGAGGTCGGCGGCAAGCCGGTCAAGAACTGGATGCAGGTGCTCATCGAGCTCACCACCCGCGGCGGCCAGGCCGTGCCGATCAAGTTCCAGCGCGAGAAGCGGGTCCTGCAGGCCGTCGTCACCCCGAAGCCCGATCCGCGCGACGGCAACGGCGACACCGCCGGCCTCTACCCGATCATCCGGCCGCAGGTCACCCGCGTCTTCCCCGGCACGCCGGCCGAGAAGGCGGGCTTCCGCCCCGGCGACGAGCTGCGCGCCGTGGCCGGGCATCCGGTCGCGGACGGCGAGAGCTTCGTCAAGGCGATCGAGGCGCGGCCGGGCCAGGCCATCGAGGTCGTGGTGAGCCGCGACGCCAGGCTCCGCACCCTCCAGGTCACGCCCGACCTGGACGGCAAGGTGGGCAAGATCGGCGTCGGCATCGGCATGTTCCAGCGCTACGGCCCGGCCCGCGCCGTGGTCGAGGCGGTGCGCTACAACATCCAGATCGTGCGCGACACCTTCTACATCCTGGGCAAGATCTTCAAGCGCGAGGTGTCGCCCAAGGGCGCGCTCGCCGGTCCGATCGAGATCGCCCGCCAGACCGGCGCGGCCGTGATGATCGGCCCGAAGCAGCTCATCTCGATCATGGGCCTGCTCAGCATCAGCATCGCGGTGATGAACCTGCTGCCGATCCCGATCCTCGACGGCGGCCAGATCTCGATCCTGCTCATCGAGGAGGTGATCCGCCGCGATCTCCCTCTGCGGATGAAGGAGGTCATCAGCCAGGTCGGGTTCGTGATGATCCTGCTGCTGATGTTCGTGGTGATCTACTTCGACCTGTCGAAGACGGAATTCGTGAGAAAATTGTTCCCCGGCTAGACCCCCAGAGGAGAGAGCATGCCCGGACCGATCTCGATCGGCGACGAAGCGCCGAACTTTGACCTGAGCTCGACGGAGGACGCCCTCCTGATGTTGAAGGACGAGGTGACCCGGACGGCCCTGGTGGTGTACTTCTTCTCCAACCCCGCGGACGAGCGGGTGCTGCGCGACCTCGACGCCCTGAACGCCCGCCGCGAGGCCCTGGTGAAGCTCCAGGTCCGCATCCTGGCCGTGTCGCCGGCCCCGCTCGACGACCTCCGCAAATTGCAGCGCGAGCGCAAGCTCCTCTTCCCGCTGCTCCACGACGACCGCAACTTCTCCGCGGCCTACGGCGTGGCCGCTCCCACCCCGGAGGAGCCGGGCCGCCCGGCCGCCCCGGCCCTGGTGGTCGTGGACCGCCGCCAGCGCCTGCGCTTCATCGCCAACCCGGTGGCCTCGGTGGAGGCGTCGCTGTCGCAGGTGGAGAGCGCGATCAAGGATCTTCCCTCGCCGACGAAGAGCTACCCGAAGGCCGTGATCAACCGGCTCGTCGACAAGTGGGTGAATTGACCCGGCTCCCGCGCCGCCCCCGCTGGATGTAGGGGCACCCCTTGTGGGTGCCCTCCGGAGGGCGGCCACAAGGGCCGCCCCTACGTCCGTCTCTTCCGTCTCTTCTTCCCGAGCCCCACCAGCCCCCGCAGCGTTTCCAGGTCCCTGCGGTGGCCTTCCATGTCGTCGCCGGGCTCGGTCTCGACGACCATGGGGATCGCCTGCAGGCGCGGCTCGGTCAGCATCCTCTCGAACAGGGTCAACCCGATCTCCCCCTCCCCGATGTGGGCGTGGCGGTCGCGTCTTGAGCCGAACGGGCGCACCGAGTCGTTGAGGTGGAAGCAGCCCACGGCATCCAGGCCGAGCCGTTCCTCGACCTCGTCCAGGAAGCCGGCGAGATCCTCGTGGATGGCGTAGCCCGCGGCAAAGGCGTGGCAGGTGTCCAGGCAGAAGCCGATCCGGCGCGGCTCCGCCGCTCTCTCCCGCATCGCGGCCAGGTGCTCCAGGCGCCAGCCCAGGCAGCTCCCCTGGCCGGCCGTGTTCTCCAGCAGCACCCGGGTGGAGACGTCCGGCAGGTCGCCCAGGACCGCATCGAGCGCGGCAGCCACCTTTTCGATTCCGGCCTCTTCCCCTGCCCCGAGGTGAGCGCCGGGATGGAGCACCAGGCCCGCGACCCCGAGGCGCGAGCAGCGCACCAGCTCGTCGGCGAGCGCGTCGAGCGACTTCTCCAGGATCACCGGATCCGCGGCCGCCAGGTTGATGAGATAGCTGCCGTGCGCCACGAGCGCGCCCACGGCGCTGCCGGCATGGGCCTCGCGGAAGGCCGCGATCTCGCCGTCGAGCATCTCCTTGCCGCGCCACTGGCTGGCGTTCTTGACGAAGATCTGCATGGCGTCGCAGCCCAGGTCGGCGGCGCGGCCGAAGGCGGTCGCAAGGCCGCCCGCGACCGAGATGTGGGCGCCGAGCGGAGGCAGGGTGGCGGGCATGCGCGGGATTCTATGCCGGCTTTGGTAGACTGCCCGCCGATGGCGGTAATACCGAGGATCGTCCGGGGACTGGTGTACGTGGCCTATGGCCTGGTCGTCGTGCTCGTCTTCACCCTGGCGGCCTACACCTCGTTCAGCCTGTTCGTGCGCAGCGGCGTCACCACGGTGCCCCAGATCGAGGGGCTGTCGCGCGGCGAGGCCGCGGCCCGGCTCGGCGACCAGGGGCTGCGGCTGCGCGGCGTCGACAATGAGGGCCGCTACAGCGAGAAGGTGCCGGTCGGGCACGTGGTCCGCCAGAGCCCGGACGCGCGCACCCTGGTCAAGCGGGGGAGCGGCGTGACCGTCGTGCTCTCGAAGGGGCCGCAGCGCGTCGACGTGCCCGAGCTGGCCGGCAAGACGCTGCCCGCGACCCAGGCGGCCCTCTCCGGCAGCGGCCTCACCGTCGGACGGCTCCTGGGCGCCTTCAGCAGCACGGTCGCCACCGGCTCGGTCCTGGCCTCGGACCCGCCCGACGGCGCGACCATCCCGCCCTCGACGCCGGTGCACGTGCTGCTCTCGCTCAACGTGCCGGCCGAGCGCTACATCATGCCCGACCTCGTCTATCGCAACTACGACAGCGTCCGGCCGCTGTTCGAGCAGCTCGGCTTCACCTTCGGCAACGTCAAGTACGAGCGCTACGAAGGAGTGGCGGCCGGCGTGATCCTGCGCCAGTTCCCGCTGCCCGGGCATCCGCTGGCCAGGCAGGACAACGTGTCTCTCGTGGTGGCCACGACCGATACGCCGCTCGACAGCGCCACGCCGCCGCTGGACGCCTTCCCCGCTCCGGCAGTCTCGCCGACTCCCGCGCCGACTCCGCCGCCCCCCGAGGCGACCCCGCGCCCATGAAGCTCGCGCCGTCGCTCCTCGCCTCGGACCTGGCCGACATGGCCGGCGCCCTCGCCCTCTGCGAGCGCGGCGGGGCCGAGCTGCTGCACGTGGACGTGATGGACGGGCACTTCGTCCCCAACCTGAGCTTCGGCATCCCGGTGATCCGGGCGCTGCGCCGCCGCACGGAGATCCCCCTGGACGTCCACCTGATGGTCTCCAACCCGGACCGCCTGATGGACGACTACCTGGCGGCGGGCTCGGCGCGGGTGGCGGTGCACTGGGAGGCGGCGGTCCACCTGGACCGGCTGCTCACCCACATCCGCAAGGCCGGGGCGAAGGCGGGCGTGGTGCTCAACCCGGCCACGCCGGTCGAGCTCCTGGAAGACGTGCTGCCGCAGGCCGACTTCGTCCTGCTCATGTCGGTCAACCCGGGCTTCGGCGGCCAGGCGTTCCTGCCCCGGGCCCTGGACAAGGCGCGCCGGCTCCGGGGATTGATCCAGAAAAGCCGTCTTCCCGTCGAGATTGCCATGGACGGGGGCATCGATCGCGGTAACATTGCCCAGGTGGTCGCGGCCGGGGTTGACACCTGTATCGTCGGGTCGGGAATCTTCGCGGCGAGCGACCCGGTTGCCATGATGTCCGAGCTTCGCATTCGCGCTCGGTCGGAGACCGTATGAAACGAACCCTTCTTCTGCCGGCCGTGCTGCTCCTGGTGGCGCTCGCCGGATGCCGCAGCGGCGGTGCCCAGGATCCTCTCCTCCAGCTCTCGGCGGAGGAGTCGCTCGCCCAGGGCAAGGAGCTGCTCGCGAAACAGAAGTACGCGCGGGCCCGCCCCTACTTCACGCACGCGTTCGAGGTGGAGCCCAACTCGGCGATCGGCCGCGAGGGCCTGCTCCTGGCCGCCGACACCTACTACCAGGAGGGCGGCACCACGAACTTCGTGCAGGCCGAGGCCAAGTACCGGGACTTCCTGAACCGGTTCCCCACCAGCGAGCAGGCCCCCTACGTGCAGTTCCAGATCGCCAACAGCCTGGCCAAGCGGATGGAGAAGCCGGACCGCGACCAGACGGTCACCCGCAAGGCGCTCGAGGCCTACCGCGAGCTGGCGCGGCTCTATCCCACGAGCGAGTACGCGGCCCAGGCCCAGGAGCAGATCACCCTGGTGGAGAACAACCTCGCCGAGCACGAGTTCGCGATCGGCCGGTTCTACCTCCGCTACGGCATCGGCGCCGGGGCGGTGCAGCGCTTCGAGACCCTGCTCAGCGACTACCCCCGGTACCCGGACCGGGACAAGGTGATCTACCACCTCGGCCTCGCCTACCAGCTCATGGGCAAGACCGAGGACGCGGACAAGACCTTCGACCGGCTCCGGGCCGAGTTCCCCCAGAGCCCCTTCCTCGCGGAGATCCCGCAACGGAGAGCGCAGACATGAAGCACCGCGCGACCCTGGCGACCCTCTGCCTCCTGCTCCTGGCCGGCTGCGCCGGCACTCCTCTGCGGCCGGACACCTCCGGCCTGGAGGCGGAGATCCAGCGCCTCCGCGCCCAGGTCGTCGAGCTGCAGCGCCAGGCCGCCATGGACGAGGTCGAGATCGCCCGGCTCCGCCAGCAGGCGGGCGAGACCGTGGGACGCCCGGCCGCGACCCCGCGGACTACCACCACGACGCAGGCCCCCCGCCCGGCGGGCGTCCAAGCCTCCACCACGCCCCCGCGCCCGGCTCCGCCGCGGATCGAGACCCGGCAACCCGTGGCCACGCCCCCGCGGACTACCCCTACGACCCCGAAGATCGAGCCCGCGCCGACCCGGCCCGCCCCGGTCGAGGAGATCGAGGAGGCGGACATCGACGTCCCCGACACGCCTCCCACCCGGTCCCAGACCCGTCCGGCCACGCCGCCGCCCACGGCTCCGCCCGTTGTGGCTCCGCCGGTCGTGAAGCCCGCGCCCGCCCCTGCCACGCCGCCGGCAGCCGATGCGGGCACGGAAGAGGTGCTCTCGCCCGCCTCCCAGGCCCTCTACGACCGCGGCTACACGCTCTATCACCAGGGCCACTTCGTGGACGCGGAGACCAGCTTCCAGCGCTTTCTCCAGGGGAATCCGAAGAGCGAGCTCGCCGACAACGCCCAGTACTGGATCGGCGAGTGCCGCTATGCCCGCGGCGACCTGCGGGGAGCCCTCGCCGCCTTCCGCGAGACGGTCTCGCGCTTCCCTGAGGGCAACAAGGTGCCCGACGCCCTGCTCAAGTCCGGGCAGTGCCTGGAAGCCCTGGACGACGTCGAAGGCGCCCGCGCCGCCTACGCCGACGTCATCCGCCGGTTCCCCGGCACCGCGGCCGCCGAGGTGGCCGACGAGCGGCGCCTGAGCCTG
>JBJMGZ010000374.1:0-5232 GCA_045807605.1 Thermoanaerobaculia bacterium
AAGAACGCCGACAACGGCGTGCTGGACGTCGACGTGAACCGCCATACCGATTCCGACACGAAGGCCCAGGACCACGACTCGACCGTCGGCACGCGGACCGGCACCGGCACCACTGGGACCACCACCGGCGCCTATGGCACCAATGACACGAACAACACGAACACCGGCATGAATGCCGACAATGACAACCTGCCGGACACCGCGAGCGGGATGCCCCTGCTCGGCCTGATCGGCCTTCTGTCCCTCGCCGGCGCGGTCACCCTCAAGGCGACCCGCTGACCTGTCGGCTCCCTCAGGAGCCCGCTCGAGACGCCTCCGCCTCGCGGGGGCGTCTCTCCGTCTGGATCGCTTCGCAGAGCTCCGCCATCGAGGCCACGATCCGGCGCGGCGCGGCGGCGCGCAGCTCCTCCTCGCTGCCAAACCCCCAGAGGACTCCGATCGCTTCGACGCCGTTGCTCCGGGCTCCCTCGACGTCGTACATGCGGTCCCCGACCATCCAGGCCTGCTCGGGCGCAATGCCCTCTTCGGCCAGCACGTGGCGGATCAGGTCCCCCTTGTCCGAGTTGACCCCCGAAAGCTCCGAGCCGTGCACGCGCTCGAAGTAGCCGGCGAGCCCGAAGTGGAGGATGACTTCCCGCGCGAACACGTGAGGCTTGGAGGTCGCCACCCAGAGCCGGTGGCCCTGGCTCCGCAGGGTCTCGAGGCCCTCGGGCACGTCCGGGTAGACGCGGTTCTCGAAGATGCCGACCGGCTTGAAACGTTCGCGGTAGAGGCGGACCGCCTGCGCCAGGATGGCCTCGTCCTCGGTCTCCAGAAGCTTTGCGAAGCTGTCGCGGAGCGGCGGGCCGACGTAGTGCAGCAGGGATTCCAGGGCCGGAGCGGGCCTCCCCAGGCTCACCAGCGCGTGCTGGATGCAGCGGGTGATCCCGGGGCCGGGGTCCGTGAGCGTGCCGTCGAGGTCGAAGAGGATGTCCATGGATCGGCCGCAGCTTAGCCCGGCGGCACGGGTCTCGCAAAGAGCTTGCCTCGTGAAACGTTTTGTCATCCGCCTGGCCCTGGCGCTGCTCCTCGCCGCGATCGCCCTCTATCCGCTCTATCTCGTGGCGGGCAACTGGTATCTGCGCTCGGGCGATCTCGAGCGCCGCCTGAACCGCCGGCCCGAGCGGCTGCTCATCCAGACCGGGGCCGCCTGGACCCTCTGGCCCGGCGTGGTCCACGTCCGCGGCTTCCGCATCCGCAACCAGACCCGTACCGTGCAGTGGTGGGCATCCATGGACCGCGGCACCTTCGAGCTGCACCTGCTCGACCTGCGCGACCGGCAGCTCCTCATCACCGGGCTGAAAGGCAGCGGCGTGAGCTTCCGCCTGCGCCGGCGGGCGGACGGCCGGAAGTGGGCCCGGCCGCCGCGCCTGGACCTCCAGCCGCCGATCCCCGGCTTCACCAATCCGCCGGTCCGGCCGCCGGAGAAGATCTATCCCCGTCCCCGGAAGCCGCAGGGGGGGCCTGCCCGGGACCCCTGGCGCATCCGGCTGGCGCAGGTGGATCTCGATTCGGTGCGCGAGATCTGGATCGACGAATACCGTTTCGCCGGGGAGGCGCAGATCGCGGGCGGGTTCGACATGACGGTCTGGCGCCGGCTGGCGGTCGATCCGACCCGGCTCCAGATCGTTTCGGGCGCGCTCGCGCTCGGCTCGGGGCCCGGGGCGCAGCCGATCCTGGCCAGGGCGGCCGGGAGGATCGACGGCGAGATCGCGCCGTACATCCCGGCGCAGCACCGCGGCTTCCAGGTGTTCCGGTTCCTGAGCGGCCGGGCCGAGGTCGAGGGCGACGTGCCGAGCCTGGCGTTCCTGGAGGACTACTTGATGACGACCCGCTGGCTCGATCTCCGGGCCGAGGGCGGCCGGATCGCGGCCAAGCTGCGGATGCGGCGCGGCAAGCTGCTGCCGGAGAGCCGGCTGGAAGCGAAGCAGGAGCGGCTCGTGGCCGCGACCCTCGACTACCGTGCCGAGGGGCCGGGCCGGGTGCTCTGGGAGGTGCTCCCGGAGGAAAAGGCGCGGCTGGTCCTCGCCTTCGACGACTTCGGAGTCCGCCGCGGCAGCAACCTCCAGCCGCATGTGCGCGGCCGGGACCTGCGCATCGAGGTGCTGAGCGGCGCGCCCCGCCTGGAGCAGCGCGAGCTCTTCTCGGCGCGGCGGATCGACATCGCGCTCCCCGCGGCCGAGGTGCCGGACCTCTCCTTTTACAATGCGTACCTGCCCGGCAATTCGGGGCTGACGCTGACCGGCGGCTCGGGCCGGATGACCGCACGTCTACGGGCCGCCGCTCCGGACTGGACCGGCACCGGCGACCTCCGGCTGGAGGCCCGCGGCGTGGCCGGACGCTTCGAAGGGCGTCCGCTGCGGGGGGACCTGCTCGTGCGCACCCTCGTCCGCGAGGCGGATTTCCGGGGCAGGCGCTTCGACGTCTCGGGGACGAAGATCGATCTGACCCGGGTGAGCGTGCCCGGTGCCGGCCGGGCGGGGGGGGCCGCGGACTGGTGGGCGCGGGTCCACCTGGACCGCGCGGTGATCGAGCCGGGCGCGCCGGCCTTCCTCCGCGCCAAGGTGGAGAGCACGCTCTCCGACCCGCGGCCGATCTTCGCCTTCGTGGCCCCCGCGACCCGCGACCGGATGCTGCGCTGGATGGACGACCTGATGGCGCAGCCGGTCGGAGCGGTGGCGGACGTGTCGGTGGGGGATGGCGCCGTCCGGATCGACGATCTGGCGGTGGCGGGCGGCAAGGCGAAGATCCAGGGGAGGCTCCGCTTCGGCGGCGCTCCCAGGGCGGGGATCCTGTACGCTAGCTATGGCCGCTGGGACGTGGGGGTCGAGCTCGCCGGCGTCCAGCGCGACTGGAAGATCCTGAAGCCGCGGAAGTGGTTCGAAAACCAGATGGGTTCCGAGGGCCGTATCTCCGGACGATGAGACACTTCTTTCTCTTGATGCTCCTCGTGCTCTTCGCTCCCGAAGCCTCGCCTTCTCCGGAGGCGGGGCCGGTGGTGATCGAGCTGTTCACCTCGCAGGGCTGCTCGAGCTGTCCGCCCGCGGACCGGCTGCTCTCGCGCCTGGCCGCCGATCCCGCCCTGCGCGACCGGGTGATTCCCCTGTCCTTCCACGTGGACTACTGGAACTACATCGGCTGGACCGATCCGTTCTCCTCGAAGCGCTGGTCGGAGCGCCAGCAGGGCTACGCCCGCGCCTTCCGCAGCAACCGGATCTACACGCCGCAGCTCGTGGTGTCCGGCCGGAGCGGCCTGAACGGCGCGGACGAGGCCGGAGCGCGCAAGCGGATCGCGGAGGCGCTGGCCGCCGGGCCGGCCGGCCGGGTGACGCTGTCCGTGGAGCCCTCGCCGGACCGTCTGAAGGTCAAGGTGGGGGCGAAGCTCTCCCGCGCCGCGGAGGGTCCGCTCGACCTCTGGGTGGCCGTGTACGAGACCGGCCTGGCCACGAAGGTGGGAGCGGGGGAGAACGCCTCGGCCACGCTCCACAACGACTACGTGGTGCGCCGCCTGGAGAAGGCGCTCACCCTGCCGGGCACGGCCGGCGCCGCGGATTCGGGCGAGGTCGTGCTCGGCCTGGACAGGCGCTGGAAGCGGGAGAAGCTCGGCGTGGCCGCATTCCTCCAGGATCCGCGGACGATGGTGATCCATGGGGCGGCCCGGGGCTACCTCACCCGCACCGAGTAGCTCTCCAGCTCGACCCTCTTTCCCTCTTCCTGCGCCGAGATCCGGATCGTGTAGGCGCCCGGCTTCAGGGTTCCCGCGGGGAGGGTGATCCCGAAGTCGTTCGTCTCGCCGTCGGGGACCAGGCCGTCGGCGCTCCAGACGACCTTGCCGGCGGCATCCACGATCTCGATCCGGTGGCCGCGGTGGGTCTCCTTGTGGCTCGATCCCAGGATCAGGCTCGCGGCCCGGTTGGCCGGCAGCTCCCCGGCGGCGGCGGACCCGCCGCGGACCACGTCCTGCGTCGGCCGCAGGTCGCCGATCCAGGCGTTGATCTGCGGCACCGGCGCGGCCGGGCCGGCGGCGGCGATCCGCTCGAGCTGCTGCTGCATCTGCGCCTGCTGCTGGCGGAGCTCGGCCTCGCGCCGCTGGAGGCGCTCGACCTCGGCGCTCATCGCCGCAACGCGGTCGCCACGGTCGCCGCCGGCTTCCGGGGCTGGCGCGGGGACGGCCTCCACGGGACGGCTCGCCCGGGCGAGCCGCTCTTCCAGGTCGCCGGCGCGGCCCGCGCTCCAGACCCAGCCGCCCGCCGCGACGATGCCGGCCAGGCCGGCCGCCATCGCCGCCGTCCGCCAGGGTCGATCCCGTCCCCCCTCTCCCCGGTGTCGGGGGAGAGGGAGGCGTTCAGCTGGAGTAGGGAAAAGGGCGATCCGGTCGTCCTCCTCCAGTCTGCGGCTCGTGCGGGCCATCTCCAATTCGGCCGCGCACTGCGGGCAGGTCTCGAGGTGGCGCTCCAGGACGCCGGGGTCGAGCCCTTCCGGGGTCTCTCCCCAGGCGAGCGCGACGAGAGCTTCGGAGGGGATGTGCTGGTCGAAGATCCGCCAGGCGAGGCGGGTCTCTTCCAGCGCTTGACGGCATTTGGCGCATCCCTCCAGATGCACACGGACCTCTCCCTGTTCGCCCTCGCCGAGGGTGCCGTTCAAATACCAGGGGAGGAGCTCGGTGACAAGATCACAATTCAAGTTCATGGTCGTATCGTCTCTCCGCTCTTTTTGGGCGCTCGGGCGACGAATTTGTTACGCCCGGGCTCCGTCCTGGCGACGGGGCCTGCCATCAGCTCGGAACGCAGAGCGATGGCGCGCTCGCGGCAGCGGAGGACGCGCACTCTCAGGGTCCCTTCGGCGACCTGGAGGCGCAGGCTCATCTCCTTGTACGAATGGCCGAGGAGGAGCATTTTCCACAGGTCGCGGCAGTCCGGGGAGGCCCGGTCCACGACACGCAGTAGGAGATCGCGCTCGGCAGGGTCTTCCACCGGCATGCGCAGCGACCCGGAGGACCGGCCGTCCTCCTGGTCCACGGCATCCAGGTCGGTGAACTGCCACTTGCCCTGTGAGCGGATCTGGTCGAGGCAGGTGTGGGAGACGACCCGCCAGAGGTAGGTGCGGAGGCTCGATTCGCCTCGGAACTTGCCCTGGCCGAGCAGGCGGGTCACCTCCAGGCGCACGTCCTGGAGGACGTCGTCCCAGCGGTCC
>JBJMGZ010000375.1:0-4934 GCA_045807605.1 Thermoanaerobaculia bacterium
CCGACCGATCCCTCCATCAAGGAGACGCCTGTCAAATCCCTCTCTCATTCTTCCTGTGCTCCCTGGAATTGCAGGGGCTGTGCCAGGGGTATGGCCGGACGCCTTCGTCGAAGAATCAATGACTTACAAGGAGTTATCCCAAGACAGGGTCAGCGATTGATCCGGAAGGGGTGGGTCAAGAACTGAATTGTGGGTCAGAATCGGACCCCTCTGTCGGAGGTAACCACTGGCAACGCTCGTGCAAGAGCGGGTTCCGAGAGGAGGAACCGAGATGCCGGATACCACCGTGACCAAGATCGATTCGACGAGCTCGCCCCGCGGCGCCATGGGGCAGAAGTACCTCGCCTCCGGGGTGCACGTGGCCATGCGCCTGTGGGAGGAGGAGCCGGAAGAGGGCAAGGCGGCCAGCCGCCGGGACTACGAGACGGTCGGCTACGTGCTGGAGGGGAAGGCCGAGCTGACGCTGGAGGGGCAGACCGTGCTGCTCGAGCCGGGCAACTCCTGGGTGGTGCCCCGCGGAGCGGAGCACCGCTACCGCGTGCTGGAGAGCTTCAAAGCGGTGGAGGCCACCTCGCCGCCGGCCCACGCCCATGGCCGGGACGAGGAGTAGGGGTCCTCACAGCTTCAAAACCATCTTGATCATGTCGTGCTGGCTGCCGTCGGGGTCCGTCCCGTAGCCGGGGATGGTGTAGCCGTCGAAGCCCAGGTCGCTCAGCGTGCGCACGGCGTCGGCTTCCAGGTCGGAGATCAGCATGCAGGTGAGGTGGCGCAGGCCGTTGCCGCGGGCGATCGAAATGAAGTTGTTGACCAGGATCGTGCCCAGGCCCAGGCCGCGGTACTCGGGGTTGATCAGCCACTTGATGCGCCCGACCAGGCGCAGCGGGCTGCCGTCGCGGCGGTGCAGGGTGGCGTCGGCCACGATCTTGCCGCCGTCCAGGGCGAGCACCGGCAGCACCTTGGCGTAATCGAGCTCGCGGCCCCAGGTCTCGACCAGGGGCCGGCTGTCGATCCGGTCCCACGCGAAGCGCCGGACGTCCTCGGGCAGGTGATGGAAGAACTGATAGAGGTTGTCCACGTCGTTCGCGTTGAACAGGCGAAGCAGGAGCCGGCGGCCATCCCGCAGCACGGCCTCCTGAGGAAAACGGTCAGCCATCGTTCGAACCCTCCTTAGGGACCCTCCGAAGGCAGGTACCGTACCACAGCCTCCGGCGTGGCGGGTTGGCACGCGCTTTGCCGTAGGGATGGACAAGGGCCGCGCAACGCGGCCCGGTCTTCAGGGGGTTGCGGTGAAAGAGAAACTGGATGCGGCAACGGAATCGGCCCTCTGCGGTGGAATCCTCGTGGCTCTCCTCTGGGGCATCGGCGTGAGCCTGCGCGGCCTCGTGCTCGGAGCCCAGGAGATCACCTGGGCGCAGTGGATGACGCAGCTCGTGACCGGCATGGCGGCCGGGCTGTTTCTGCCGCCTGCGCTGGTGCGCTGCACCGCCTGGGTGATGGCCCGGATCGAGGCTTCGCGGCATCGCACCAAGACCGCGTAGGGGCGCCCCTACGACACGGCGTCTCCGCTACACTTCCTTTCCTATGACCGACCGCGTGTGGGAGGAGCTCTCCCGGACGCTGCGCACGAGTGCGCCCTACAAGTCCCTGCTCCAGGGGCTCGGGGACGTCGTGCGCCTGCCCGTGCCCGCCGCCGCCTGGGTGGGCGAGCTCCTGGCCCGCGATCTCGGCCGGCAGCTCCTCGTCGTCGTCCCGCGCGAGGCCGACGCCCTGGCCTGGATGGAGGCCGCCCGCCTGTTCGGCCGCGAGGAGTCGGTGGTCTACTTCCCCGCGCCGTCGCTCACGCCCTACCAGGAGGCCGAGACCTCGCTGCTCGTCCGCGCGCAGGAATCGGCGGCGATCGACCGGATCGCGTCGGGCAGCGTGTCCACGGTGATCGCGACGCCCCGGGCGCTCTTCCGCCGGCTCCCGCGCCGTGAAGATTTTGCGCAGGCGGCCTTCGGAGTGCGCCCAGGGGAGGACCATCCGCTCGAAGAGCTCGCGGAGCGGCTGGTGCGTTTCGGCTTCCGCCGCACCGACCTGGTCTACGAGGTGGGGGACTTCGCGGTGCGCGGCGGCCTGGTCGATCTCCATCCCCCGGGGGAGGAGTCGCCGGTGCGGCTCGACTTCTTCGGCGACACGGTCGAGTCGATCCGCTGGTTCGACGCCCACTCGCAGCGCTCCGAGGACACGCTCGGCGAAGTCCGCATCCTCCCCCTCTGCCTCTTCCCCTGCGGCGCCGGGGAGGCGCGGCTCCTCGCCGACATGATGGTGGGAGGGCTCTCGGAGCTCGACCTGGGACCGGAGGCGGCGGAGCTGCTGGAATCGCTGCGCAACCGCGGCAGCTTCCCGGGCTGGGAGCACTACCTGCCGCTCCTCGCCCCGGGGACCGTGGACCTCCCCGGGCTTCTGGACGATCCGCTGGTCCTGACCGTGGATCCGCCCGCGCTGGAGTCCGAGGTCGCCCATCACTCCGGCCGGATGCGGGTCGATTTCGAGGCCCGGCGCGCCCACCGCAAGCTCGCGCTGCCCCCGGAAGACCTGGAGATCCCCGAGGACCGGGTGCGGGAGATCCTGGAAGGGGCGGAGGTCCGGCTGCGCGACCTGGTGCTCTCCGGGGAGACCGCGGGCACGGCCGCCGACTTCCATGGCACGCTCACCGATCTCTTCCATGGCCAGCTTCCGCGCTTCCCCCAGGAGGTGGCGACCGCCCGTGCCCGGGGCGAGCGCTGCCTGGTCGTGGTCTCGCCGGCCCACCGCCGCCGGATCGAGGAGCTGCTCGAAGGGCGGGAGCTGACCCTCGGCCGCGGCGGCGTCGAGCTGGTCACGGGCGAGCTGGGGCGCGGCTTCCGGCTGCCGGCCGCCGGGGTCGCGATCTACGGCGAGCAGCAGCTCCTCCCCCAGGCGCGGGCGCAGCGCCGGGCGGCGCGCACCCGCTACGGCCCGTTCGTCTCCAGCCTGCGCGACCTGCGGGTGGGCGACTACGTGGTCCATGCCGACCACGGCATCGGCCAGTTCGTGGCCCTGCGCAGCGTGGGCGGGGACGGCGACGGCACGAGCCATCTGCCGCCGGTGCTGCGCGAGGGGGCGTCAGGGAACGGAGCCGGCAATATCGGCGATACAGAGGTCATGGAGATCTCCTACTCCGGGGGCAAGCGCCTGCTCCTGCCGCTCTCCCGGCTCGACCTGATCCAGAAGTACAGCGGCATCGAGGGCATCGCGCCGCGGCTCGACCAGCTCGGCGGCACCTCCTGGAACAAGACCAAGGCGCGGGTCAAGAGCGGCATGCGCGACATGGCCGGCGAGCTGCTCAAGCTCTATGCCGAGCGCCAGATCGCGCAGGCCCCGGCCATGCCCCCGGACACCGACCTCCTGCACCAGTTCGAGGCCGCCTTCCCCTACGAGGAGACCCCGGACCAGCTGGAGGCGATCGCGGTCATCAAGGAGGACCTCCAGCGCGAGCGCCCCATGGACCGGCTGCTCTGCGGCGACGTCGGCTACGGCAAGACCGAGGTGGCCATGCGCGCCGCGTTCAAGGCGGTCGACAGCGGCTACCAGGTGGCCGTGCTCGCGCCGACCACCATCCTGGCCGACCAGCACCTGGAGGTCTTCCGCAAGCGTTTCGGAGGGTTCCCGGTCACCGTCGAGATGGTCTCGCGCTTCCGCTCGCCCCAGGAGATGCGCGACTTGAAGAAACGGCTGGCCGAGGGCAGGATCGACATCCTCGTCGGCACCCACCGCCTGCTCTCCAAGGACATCCAGCTCCCCAAGCTCGGCCTCATGATCGTGGACGAGGAGCAGCGCTTCGGCGTGGCGCAGAAAGAGCGTCTGAAGCAGGTCAAGAAGAACGTCCACGTGCTCGCCATGTCCGCGACTCCGGTGCCGCGCACCCTGCAGCTCTCGCTCGCCGGCGTGCGCGACATGTCGGTGATCGAGACTCCGCCGAAAGACCGCATGGCCGTCGAGACCGCGATCCTGCCGTTCAATCCCGAGCTGGTGCGCGAGGCGATCGAATTCGAAATCGAGCGCGGCGGGCAGGTCTACTACGTCTACAACCGGGTGGAGTCGATCGAGAAGATGCTGACCGCGCTGCGCGAGCTCGTGCCCGGCGTGCGGATCACGGTCGGCCACGGCCAGCTCGACGAGGAGGAGCTCTACCGGCGGATGCACGCGTTCTCGAACCGCGACTTCGACCTCCTGCTGGCTACGACGATCATCGAGAACGGCATCGACATCCCCAACGTCAACACCATGATCGTCCACCGGGCGGACCGCTTCGGCCTGGCGCAGCTCTACCAGCTTCGCGGCCGGGTGGGGCGGAGCAACCAGCTCGCCTACTGCTACCTGCTGGTGCCGGAGGACCGGGTGCTCTCCGAGACGGCGCGCAAGCGCCTGGCGGCCATCCGCGAGTTCACCGAGCTCGGCGCCGGATTCCGCATCGCGGCGCGCGACCTCGAGATCCGCGGCGCCGGCAACCTCCTGGGCGGCGAGCAGAGCGGCCACATCACGGCGGTGGGCATCGAGACCTACCTGAAGCTCCTCGAGGAATCCGTGCGCGAGCTGCGCGGCGAGACGGTCGAGGAGGCGCCGTCGACCGCGATCGACCTGCCGGTGCCGATGTCGATCCCGCAGGATTATGTCGAGGACGCGAACCTGCGCATGGAGATCTACCGCAAGATCGCCGCCTCCGAGGATGCCGAGACCGAGATCGTGGCCGAGCTGACCGACCGCTTCGGCCCGCTGCCGGACGCGGTCTCGACGCTGATCGAGGTGGCCTCGCTCAAGCGCCTCGCCGAGACCCTGCGGGTGCAGTCGATCTCCAGCAAGGGGACCGAGCTGATCATCCGGCTGCGGCGCGACGCACGGATCGACGTCGACCGATTGATCGAGATGGTCTC
>JBJMGZ010000376.1:0-4284 GCA_045807605.1 Thermoanaerobaculia bacterium
ATTGACCTTGCCGGGCATGATGGACGACCCCGGCTGCAGCGCCGGAAGCTCGATCTCGTAGAGTCCGGTGTGCGGACCCGAGTTGAGGAGCCGCAGGTCGCTCGCGATCTTGGAGAGCTCCACCGCGACCCCGCGCAGCGCGCCGGAGAGGGCCACGAAATCCCCCAGGCTCTGGGTGGACTGCACAGGGTCCGGCGCCTCCTTCAGCTGCAGGCCGGCGATCCCGGCCAGCCGCGCCACCACCCCCTCCCGGTACTCCGGCTTCGCATTGAGGCCGGTGCCCACGGCCGTGCCGCCGAGGTGGACCTCCAGCAGGTGGGGCTCGGTCGATCTCAGGCGCTCGGCGGCCCGCTGCACGCTGTGACCCCAGGCTGCGAATTCCTCTCCCAGGGTCATCTCGACCGCGTCGTGCAGGTGGGTGCGCCCGGACTTGCGGACCTCCTTGAATTCCCCGGCCTTGGCGGCGAACGACTCCGCGAGGCGGTCGAGCGCGCCGGTCAGCCCGCGCAGCAGGCGGACGGCCGCGACGCGCATGGCCGTGGGCATCACGTCGTTGGTGGACTGCGACTTGTTGACATGGTCGTTGGGGCTGAGGCGGTCGTGGTCGCCCCGTCGGCAGCCGAGGATCTCGAGGGCGCGGTTGGCCACGACCTCGTTGACGTTCATGTTGTAGGAGGTGCCGGCCCCGGCCTGAAACACATCGAGGCAAAACTGGTCGCTCCAGCGGCCCTCGGCCACCTCCCGGGCGGCGCGGGCGATGGCCTCTCCCAGCTCCGGCTCCAGGCTCCCGGTGTGCACGTTGGTCTCGGCCGCGGCCTTCTTGATCTCCGCGATGGCGGTGATCAGGCCGGGATGGATGCGCAGGCGGCTGATCCGGAAGTTCTCCAGCGCGCGCGCGGTCTGGACCCCGTAAAGAGCCTCCTCCGGCACCTGCTTTTCACCCAGGGGGTCTTCTTCCATGCGTGTCTTCCGGCTCACCGGGAGGCCCCCTCCCCGGCGAGCTGCTCCGCCTCGACCGGCCTGCGGCTCTTGAGATCGAAGCAGCTCCCGTCGCTCAGCAGGTGGAGCTTGAGGTCGTAGACGGAGAGCGTCCGGTCGTCCTTCTCGTCGGCGATGTTCGAGTAGGAGGTGCAGGTGCCGTCGACCACGTAGACGGCTCCCTTGCCGATGACCCAGAAGTCCTGCTCGTCTTCCACCAGGATCGCCGTGTCCTCGTCGATGCCGATCCCCAGGTGGGCGGGGTTCTGGGAGACCGCCGCCACCAGCCGGCCGAGCCGGCCGCGCTCGGCGAAGTGCTGGTCGATGATGACGTCGTGGATCATGCCGAAGCCCGGGGCCATCCGGATGAGGTCTCCCAGCCTGGGGGAGCCCTCCTGCCCGCCGGCGACCAGCATGGTGCCGCTCATCACCGAAGCCCCGGCAGAGGTCCCGGCGATCGTGCCCCCTCTCTCATACATGTCGTGGAGCTTCTGGTAGACCGGCGTGTCGCCGAGCTGGCTGGTGATCCGGAGCTGGTCGCCGCCGGTGAAGAAGACGACGGTGGCGCCGTCGAGGATCTTCGCCGTCTTCTCGTCGAGCGCCTCGTCGCGGGTTTCGACGTGGAGGTGCTCCACCCGCTTGACCCCCAGCTCCCCGAAGGCCTTCTTGTACTCCTTCCACAGCTCGTCGGGCTCCTCGCTGCCCACGGTGGCCACCACCAGCTTGCCGCTCCCCACCCGCTCGGCCACCTTCGCCAGGATCTCGCTTCGCCCGTCCTTGTCCTCGTGGCCGCCGATGATGATCAGGCTGCCCTGCCGTCCTTTCGCGTTTCGGTTCCCCTTTCCACTTCCGTTCCCATTACCATTCCCGTTCTTGCTCATCCGAATCCCTCCTTTGACTCTTTGCCACGGAGCTCCAGAGATCTCCGGCTGGTTTCGAGAAACTTTTCACGCACCTGCAGCCTGCCGTCGCGGACCAGGAAACGCCCGTTCGCGATCACGTGGACGACTTCCAGCGATTCCCGGCGCAGGACCAGCACGTCGGCGTCCCGGCCGGGCTCGAGCCGGCCCTTGGATTCCAGCTTCAGGACCTTCGCCGGGTTCGAGGTGACCAGGGCGAGCAGCTTCTCCAGCGGCAGCCCCTGGTCCCGGGCCGCGCGGAGCTGGTCGTGCAGCCGCCAGGGCGCATTGCCGTCCGCATCCGAGGAGAGGGTCAGCCGCTCGGGATCGCCCCCGGCCGTGCAGTACCGCCGGATCGGCTTTCCGACGTCCTGGGCCGTGTCCATGTCCATGTAGACGCCGCGCTTCGACAGCTCGATCGCCTCTTCCAGAAGCTCCGGCGTGCGGTGGATGTGGGCGGCGTAGAGCAGCTCGGGGCGGACCCGGTGCTCGTCGAGGAGAGCGCGCAAGGGCGCCAGGCGGTCGGGGTCCTCCCCCAGGTGGAAGTGGGTCACCCCGGCCTTGCCCGAGAGCATGCCGCCGGCCTGGGCGTCGATGACCACCCGCGCGAGCTCGCGGGCGTCCGGCTGCGGCGCCCGATGGTCCGAGACGGCGATCTCCCCCACGCCGAGCACCTCTGCGATCAGGATCAGGTCGTCGCGCACCGAGCCGGTGAGGGTCGAGGGGGGGATGCCGTAGTGGCCGGTGTACATGAAGGCCGTGATGCCCTCCTCGCCCAGCCCGCGCACCTTGGCCACCAGGCCCTCCAGGGTGCGGGTGGTGGCGTCCAGCCCCAGGCAGCCGACCACGGTGGTGATCCCGCAGGGGACGATCTCGCTCAACTGGAGCTCGGGCGTGCGGCTGGCGAACCCCTCCTCGCCGCTGCCGCCGGTCAGGTGGGTGTGGGGATCGATGAAGCCGGGGGTGACGAGGCACCCCCCGGCGTCGATGACGTCGATCTCGAGGCCCAGGGCCTCGGCCCCGCGCGGATCGATCTCCCCCGCATTCCCGAGGAGGGCGATCTTCCCCGCGCAGAGCAGGACGTCCTTGGTTCCCTGGGGCTCCGGCTCGTAGATCTCTCCGTTCCGGATCAGGACCAGCATTTCAGTCCGACTTTCCCATCAGGCTTACCGTGCTGGCCTGCGGGCCTTCGATCCCCTGCTCCTCCGCGAACCGCACCTCGGAGCCGACCTCCAGGGTCTCGAAGCCCTCGAGCACGGCGTTGCGGTGGAAGTAGACCTCGCGGCCGTCGGGCGCCTCGAGGAAGCCGAAGCCGTCCTCCGGGAAGATGCGCACCACCCGGCCCGTGGGAGGGCCGACAGGTGTCTTCACCTCGCCCCGGCGGCGGCGCGAGAACTCCTCGACCTGCCGCTCGGCGGCCTCGAAAGCGTCCCGGATCGCGATGGTGAGGTCCTCCGCCTCCTTGTTCGCGACCAGCTCGGAGCCGGGCACCGTGATGTCCACCCGCACCCGGTAGGGACCGCCCTCGTTGTGGTGGTTGCCCGGCCGCTCGACGGCGATGCGGCAGCTCGTGATCCGGTCGTAATGCCGTTCCAGCTTGGTGGCTCGCTTTCGGAGCTCGGCTTCCAGCGCCGGCGAGAGGGTGATCCGTCGAGTCGAAAGCTCAAGGGGAACCTGCATTCATGCACCTCCTTGCATCCCGGGCCGGCACGCTTGCCGGCCGATCCCAGGATCAAGGCGCAAAGCGCGTGCCAGGCCTAAGGCTCCCTCTTCCCCGGTACGGGGGCAGGCCGGCCGAAGGCCGGTGAGGAGAGGGGGAATGGATCAGTGCGAGGAGCCGGCATACTTCTTC
This sequence comes from Thermoanaerobaculia bacterium, assembly GCA_045807605.1. GTDB lineage: Bacteria > Acidobacteriota > Thermoanaerobaculia > Multivoradales > UBA5704 > DATMER01. The sequence goes on from JBJMGZ010000376.1 coordinate 3,730, forward strand.
TCCAGGTGGCGAAGGAGGTGAACGCGCAGCGGGATCGGCGCTTGATGAAAAAAGGGGCGCGAGCGCGCCCCCAAGAATCTCAGCTATACTCCAGTTGCTCCTAGTTCCTGGATTCGGTCTGGGAGTTGGCCGCCTGTGTGGGTGACTGGCCTTTCTCAGGCGGCTTTTCCTTTTCCAGTTCCTTCTCCAGAAAGCGCTTCACCTTGGCCTCCGTCGACACCTGCGGCGGCCGGAAAGGCTGGAGCCCGAACTCGACCAGCTTCTCGGCATCCAAACCGAAAATTCCGATCAGCAGGTGGCGCAGGCGGGAGTAGACGACTCTCGCGGACACCAGGATCGCCTCCAGGTCCCGCGAGGCCTGCTGAGCCTGCGCCTTGTGCAGGTTCCTCCGCGCCTGCGCCTCCCTGGCTCCTGCCGTGCCCTTCTCGAGATTCAGCCGAAGCTCATCCACCACCGGCTGTCCCGTTTCGGCTGTCGCTGCGACGAGAATCTTGTCGCAGGCGTTCAGGAAATCGCCCTGTGTTACCTTGTCCATATAGGTCTCCTTTATCTCAT
>JBJMGZ010000377.1:0-2796 GCA_045807605.1 Thermoanaerobaculia bacterium
GATCTCCGCGCCGCGGCGGAACGCCTCGCGGTTGCCGCGCACCTGCGCGGAGCCCTGGAAGATCGCCACGAGCATGCCCTCGACCGTGTCGCGGTTGTCCTTCATCCACTTGTCGATGCCGATGATGGTGTTCGGCATCTGCGAGCTGTACTCCCGGGTCGACACGATCGAGACCAGGCCGCCCTTCTTCTGCGCGATCGTGACGTCGCCCGGCGTCCAGGTGACCACGCCGTCCACGCACACCTTGCGCCGCTCGCCCGTCTGCTGGCCGCGGTTGACCACCGGACGCGTCTCGCAATAGCCGGCCACGTACTTCTCGGCGGCGTCGATGTAGTCCGACGCGGCCACCCAGTTCAGGCAGCCCGGGTCGTAGGTCCGCTCGTCGGGGTTGTTGCAGAGGCCGTTGTCGCCCAGCCACTTCTGGGCGATGTTCCAGTCGCCGTCGCGGAGATAGCCGGCGACCAGGCCGCCGCGCGAGGTGGCCGGGTTCTGCTTCCACGCCGGGAGGCCCATGAACTTGTCCTCGCCGCGCGAGTAGCCGGCCGAGCCGATCACCTTGGCCTGGTACTCGGGGCCGAGGCGCTTGAGCTGGTCGTTGACGCCCTTCAAAAACGTCGCCGAGCCGTCGCCCATGATGGCGACGAAGTGCGCTCCCTTGGCGGGCTGGGCGTTGCCGCGCTGCAGCTCGGTGGCGAACGTGATCAGCTCCTCCTGCATCTTGCCGGCGTCGTCCTGCCGGGTGAGCTTCAGGTTGACGCCGTTCTTGCACATCAGGCTGCCCTCGGTGGCCTGCTTGCCGCCGGTGGCGAACATCATGCCCATCTGGGCGTTCCAGGCCCAGTGGAGGAAGCGGACCTCGGGCCGGTCGTCGCAGCCCGGCCGCTCGCCCGGCATGGAGACGTTGCGGATCTCGGCGGTCGAGGTGCCCTGCGGCAGGTCGGGCAGGTCGGCGCGCTCGGGCACCACGGCCTCCCTCCCCTTGGCGGCGGGCGCGATCTTGTCCATCAGACCGGGCGCGAAGCGCCGGACGGCGAAGAATGCGGCCACGAGAAGCGCCACGACGATGATCAGCTTCCCAAACGGGGTGAGCTTCATTTCAGGTTCTCTCCTTATGGGGTGGTCAAGCCGAGGTCGATGCGGACCAGCGGGTCAGGGCGGGATCCATCCCGCCCATCAGCTCGTTCATCGCCGGTTGCAGCGACTCGACGAAACGCTCCGTCTCCTCGATCTGCTCCACCACGCTGCTCATATAGCCCGCGATCTCGGTGGCGCTGAATTGCGACGCCGTCACGCGGCCGAGGATGACTTCAAATACGTCCAGGAAGGCGCCCAGTTGCGCCACGCAGGTCTGGTCGCGCTTCTGGCACTCCACCAGAAGCTCCCGCTGCTTGTCCAGGATGCTGATGTGCCACTCCCGCGTGCGCGCCGTGGCCGGCTCCTTCTTCGCCAGCTCGCGCAGCCGCTCGATCTTGCGGTCGATCTCCTCCAGCCGCGACTCCACGGACGGCGGACCGGACGGCGAGGCGTCGGTGGCCTGGGCGCCCTTCTGCTGCGGCCTGGGCTTCGTCACCCGCTCCCAGCGGTTCTGCGCGAAGCCCGCGGGCGGCGGGGGCGGCGGCGCGGTCTTCGAGGCCGCCGTGCCGCCGGCTGCGGAGACCGCGGGGAACGAAACGCCTGACTCGTCCGTGCCCGGCGCCGCCGGCCGGACGTTGGCCAGGATCTGCAGGTAGATCACCCGCTCGCGCACGAAGCTCAGGAAGGCGGTGAGCATGTAGTTGAGCTGTTGCAGGATGCCGCCCGAGTCCTCGCCGCGCTCCCGCAGGACGCGGGCCACCCGGTCGCGGAGCTCGACCAGCCGGCGGTAGACCTGCAGGTAATCCGGCAGCGCGCCGCGGCGGATCCAGTGGACGATCGGCGGCTCCAGGAGCTGGGCCTCGATCTTCTGGCGCAGGACCTCGCGCTCGGCTTCGATCTTCGCCTCCTCCTCGCGCCGCTCCTCCTCCAGGATCTGCTTGTGGACCGCCTTGTCCGTCGAGGCGAGCACGGTCCAGCCGGTGGAGCCGAGCCCCCAGAGGATCAGGGGGAGCGGGTTCCAGAGCGCCGCGGACGCGGCCACGCACACCGCGCCCGAGATCATGTTCCCGGGCGACGTGACCGCCTTCTTGAGGCTCTTCTTCCAGAGGGTCTTGGCGTCCATTGGCTTCAGAGGGCTTCAGCGCGCTTCAGAGCGACGGGAACTTGCCCCGGATCTCCCGCAGCAGCTCCAGAAAGGCAGGCTCGGTGGCGATGCCGTCCCGCCAGGCGAGGCCGCGCTCGATGAGATTGTAGCTCTCCTTGATCTTCGCGCCCGGAATGATGTTGCCCTGGGGGTCGCGGTCCCGGCCCATGAGCCAGATCGTGTCCGCCACCTCCAGGGCCGCGCCGATGTCGTGGGTCACCACCACGATCGTGTTCAGCTCATGTAGGCAGGCGACCTCGTTGAGCAGCTCGGCGACCCGGTCGATGGCCATGGGGTCGAGCCCGGAGAACGGCTCGTCGAGGAGCAGGAAGTGCTCGCTGCACATGAACTGCTGGGCGATCGCGGCGCGCTGCTTCTGGCCGCCGGAGAGCTGCGCCGGGTAGAGCCCCGCCTGGTCCAGCATCCCGAAGCGCTCCAGGAGGCCCTGCGCCTTCTCCGCCGCCGCCTTGTGGGAGAGCCCCGAGCGCTTGCCCGCCACCATCAGGTTCCCCATCACGGTGCGATGCATGAACAGCGGGTAGTTCTGGGCCACGACCCCGACCATGCCGCGCTGCACG
>JBJMGZ010000378.1:0-2952 GCA_045807605.1 Thermoanaerobaculia bacterium
CCACCGCGATCCTCAAGCTGGAGATGCAGGGCAAGCTCGGCGTGAGCGATCCGATCTCCAGGTGGTTCGAGGGGGTGCCCGAGGACAAGAAGGGAATCACCCTCCATCATCTCCTGACCCATAGCGCCGGCCTGGAGGACGTCTTCGGCGACGACTACGAGGAGATGCCGCGCGACCGGTTGGTCAAGGCGGCCCTCGAATCCAAGCTGCTGTGGGCTCCGGGCACGCCGCTGGGCACGCGATACCGCTACTCGAACGCGGGCTACAGCCTGCTCGCCGCCATCGTGGAGCTGGCCTCCGGGAAGCCCTATGAGGTCTATCTCCGCGAGAACCTCTGGCAGCCGGCGGGGATGGCCCGCACGGGTTACAGGCTGCAGGAGAATGGGCCGCTCGCGCACGGCGTCGACGGCGACGGCGAGGACTGGGGCACCCCGCTGGACAAGGCCTGGGCGCCGGACGGCCCGTGGTGGAACCTGCGCGGCAACGGCGGCGTGCTCTCCACCACCGGCGACCTCTACAAGTGGCACCAGGCGCTGGAGGGGGAGAAGATCCTCTCGCAGGAAGCCAAGGCGAAGATGTTCACGCCGCACGTGCCCGAGGACGAGGAGGGGAGCTCCCACTACGGCTACGGCTGGGCGATCTTCAAGACTCCGCGCAACACGCGCCTGATCGCCCACAACGGCGGCAACGGCATCTTCCATGCGGACTTCCGGCGCTACGTGGACGACGGCGTCGTCCTGATCATCGGCTCGAACCGCCGGGATTTCCGGTCGATCCCCGCGGTGGGTCCCCTCACCCGATTGATCTTCCATGCGGACTACAGCCCGCCGCCCGCGGTGGTGCGGGTGGAGCCGCAAGCGGCCGCCCGCCATGCCGGCAGCTATGCGCTGCCATCGGGGGGCAGGATCCGGGTGGCATTCCTGGAGAGCTCGTCGGGCTGGCCGGGGTTGACCCTGACGCCCGAGGGCAGGGACGCCTTCCAGGCGCTGGCCGGCGGCGGTCCTGCCGCGCTCGCCGAGATCGCCGGCCGGGAGAGGCGCCTCATGGCCGCCTTCGAGCAGACGCGCAAGGGGGAGTACGGCCCGCTTGCCGAAGTGTTCGGCGTGCCTCTCGCGCGGGTCGCCGAAGAGGAAAAGCGCACCTGGAGCAACCTCGAGAAGGAGCATGGACCATTCCAGGGCTTCGAGCTCCTGGGCACCCTCAACCAGCGCGACAGGCTGACGACCTGGGTCGAGGCTCGCTTCGCAAGAGGGAAGGTCCTGATCGAGAACGGCTGGACCGGGCCGATCGTGGGCCTCATCCAGTTCCGGGACAAGCCTCCGGCCGCTGCCCTCTACCTGCCGGAGTCCGAGACCTCCTTCGTCTCCTACGACCCGGCGAGAGGAGACATCGCCCGGGTCACCTTCGCGGACGGCTCCATGGTCCTGCGCACGCCAATGGGCGAGGTGCGGGCGAAGAGAGAGCCGCAGGGCTTTTCCGGTCAGTCCGGCAGGATGTAGAAGAAGGCCGCGAGCGCGAGCGCGCTGAGGACGAGCACGATCGCGTTCAGGAAGACCGCCACCCTGGCGACCCCGCGCGTGGCCGGGTTGCGCAGGGCGACGAGCCCGAAGAGGAGCCCGAGGCCGGCGAGGACGGGCACGGTGAAGGCCGTGAGCACCGGGCGATAGAAGAAGCCGCGGCCCTGCGGGAGGAACCGCACCAGGAAGCGGGAGCCCAGCGCGGCGATGAAGAAGACCAGGGAGAGCACGTGCCAGGCGTCCGGCACCTGGAGCACGGCGTACTCCCCTTCGTCGAAGGGCGTCGGATCGTCGGGGCGGGTGGCGCTCATGAGGGCTGCCGGGATTCTACCAGCCAGGCGCCGCGCGGCCCGGAAGCCCTGCCCGGCGGCCGGGTCCTCCTCGCCGACGACCGGTGATGCCTGTCCGCGCCTCGGGTGACGTTCCCGGACGACCGGGCAACGATTCCGGACGGTCGGGATGCCCTTCCCGGTCAGCGGGGAACCTTTCTGGACGATCGGGAAACGTTTCCCGGTCAGCGGGAAAGACTTCTGGACGATCGGGAAAGGTTTCCAGCTCCCAAAACGTGTCTGGCGAGTGTTAAAGGAGAACGTGAAGTTCCCCTTGTTTCCCCGCAGGGGAAGGTCCGGCAGCGCCTTCCGGGCAGCTTTCTGAGGCGGAGCGAGCTGTTGCGAGGAGTTTGACGGCTAAGAATCACTCCAAAGGATGATTCTCGCCAGCCTTTCGGGAGCTGTTCTCGACCTGCGGGGCGCACCTCTCCCGTCCTGGATGTCATCCAGGCTTCCGAGAGTCGTTGAGGCGACAGGCTCGACAGCTGCGATTGTCGGCTACGGCGATACGGCCGCAGCCAAACCTACGAACGGCAGGGCCGGCGGGAAGCAGCCGTTGGGGAATCGCGCCAGCCGGTCTCCAGCCTTCAGCCTTTCCGCTGCCTCCCGGAACGCCGCAAGAAAGAGGCCGTAGGCCGCCTTCAGCCCCTGGCGGGCGTCCTTGCTGGCTGCGTGGAACAGCGGCGCCGGTGACTTCTTGAGCCTCTCCGGACGCGTTTGCGGATGCTGACTCAGGATGGCCTCCCGGCCGAGCGGCTCCCTGCCAACCGGCCCTGATCGGTGCGGCAGGTGATTTCGACGAGGGAGCCTTCTTCGGGGATGAAGCGCAGTGGTCTTGACATAGTACCCGTGTAGAGACGGAAAACGGGTCCGAAATGTCATTCCTTGAAACGCTTCAACATTTCCCTGGCACGTGATCGACGGGCCCAATGTCTTGAGGATGCCGGCGAGACGCCAGCGGATACAGGGAAAGCGCGCCAGGCTCAGGGTGTTGGCGATCCAGCAATTCAGACGTGACGGAGGTCGTGTAGAATCGGGTTGAACCTGTTTGGGGACATCAACGGAGATTTCGAGTGAGAGCTCGTCTCGACTCAGCCGAACGCGAA
>JBJMGZ010000379.1:0-6168 GCA_045807605.1 Thermoanaerobaculia bacterium
GGAAATCTCTGCCGGGCCTCCTGAACCAGCCTGCGGGCAGCCATGACATGCTCCCGCTCGACCAGGTCGCGGACACGGACGACATAGCTCTCGGGCGTCTCCTCCCACGAAATTTTGATTGCCTTGGCCATGCTCTTCCCGCGCCTCTCGTCGCCGGACCAGGATACTCCATCCAGGTGCCAGTGCCAAGAGTCGCCTACCGACTATGCTAAGCTCGGTGCACAGCCATGAAGCCCTTCATCCCGGCTGAGCTCACGCCGCTCTTCCATGCGGCCGTCTACCGGGAGCTGACGGAGGCAGAGCGCCTCCGCTACAACCAGCTCCACGCGCTCTATTTCAACGAGCAGATCATGTTCCTCGAGACGGCGCTCGGCCGCCCGGTGCTCGCGGCCCTGCTGCGGGAGACGTGGCCCGAGCGGCTGGCGGCGGGGCTGCGCCAGTTCCTGGACGACGAGATCCGGCATACCGAGATGTTCCGGCAGCTCAACCGGCGCTGCGCTCCCCACCTCTACCAGGACAGGGATCACTGCTTCGTCCAGGTTCCGGCGGTCTGGGCGGCGGCCTCGCGGTGGGCCGTGAGGCATCCGCGCTCCCTGCCCCTGTTCCTCTGGCTGATGCTCCTGCAGGAGGAGCGCGCCCTCTACTACTCCAGGGCCTATCTCCGCCACCCCTCGCCGCTCGAGCCCGCGTTCGTCGAGGCGCACCGCCTGCACCTGGCGGACGAGGCGAGGCACGTGCGCTGGGACGAGGAGCTGCTCGACGCGCTCTGGCTGCGCACCCATCCCCAGCTCCGTACCCTGAACGCGAAGCTGTTCGCCTGGATGCTGGAGGAGCTCTTCGGCGCTCCGAAGCGCGCTCAGCTCCGCGTGCTCGACGAGCTGGCGCGCGAGATCCCGGAGCTGCGCGGGCGGCTGCCGGAGATGCGCCGCCAGATGCTCGCCCTGGGCCGGGACGAGGCCTATCGCAAGACTCTCTACTCGCGCGAGATCGTCCCCAGGACGTTCGCGCGCTTCGACGAATGCCCGGAGTTCCGCATGCTGAGCCTCTGCGGCTATCGACCGCAGCCCAAGGGAGGGTGAACATGAGAACCGCGATCGCAGCCCTGATCCTGCTGTGCTGGACCGTCGCGAGTCTTCCGGCACAAGCGCCGGCACAAGCGCCGGGGCAAGCCACGGACGAAGCCACTCATAACGAGCTGCGCGCTCTGCGCGACGGGCTGCTCGATGCGATGAGCAGGGGCGACATCGAGCGCGAGCTCACCTACTTCCATCCCAACGCCGTGATCACCTGGCACAACGCCGAGGTCAGCCGCGGGCGCGATGGGATTCGCAAGTACATGGCGCGCATGCTGGAGGGTCCGGACAAGGTCCTCGAAAGCTTCAAGGCCGACGTGAAGGTCGACGAGCTCACGATCCTCTACGGCGGCGACACCGGCATCGCGTTCGGCAGCGCCGTCGAGCACTTCGAGATGACGAACGGCAGGACGTTCGATCTCCCCGCGCGCTGGAGCGCCACGATGGTCAGGGACGGCGGCAAGTGGCTGATCGCCAGCCTGCACGCGTCGGACAATCTGTTCGACAACCCGCTGCTCGCCATGGCCCGCAAGATGGCATGGTGGGCGGGCGGCGTCGGGCTCCTGGTCGGCCTCGGAGTGGGCTACTTCCTGGGTCGGAGGCGCAGGACGGCTTGATGCAGGAGATCGACGCGGCCACGGAGCGGCTCTACCGGAGCGTCGTGGAGTCGCCGTACCATGGACCGTTCATCCGCCGCGTCGACGAGATCTGCCGGCAGCCGGCCCCCGCGGCCTGGAGCCGCGATGCGCTCCTCGCGATCGTGCCGGGAGCCTCCTACCGCGAGCATCCGGCAGCCGGCTCCGACGGGCACCTGGTGCGGGAGGAGGCCGAACGGATAGGCTGCGCCACCGCCCTGGTCCCGCTCGCGAGCACCGGCACCCTGCGGCAGAACGCCCGCATCCTCTGCGACTGGCTCGCGGCGCAGCCGGAGCGGCCGGTGATCCTGGCCTCTTTGAGCAAGGGCGGACCGGACGTGAAGATGGCGCTCGCGGAGCCGGACGCGGAGCGCTCCTTCCGCAACGTGGCGGCCTGGATCAGCCTGTGCGGCATCCTCGACGGCACGCCGCTGGCGGACTGGCTGCTCTCCAGGAGCCCGGGCGCGGTCCTGATCCGCCTCTACCACCGGCTCCGCGGTTTCAGCACGGATTTTCTGCGCGACCTGCGCTACGGCCCCGGCCGCACGCTCGACTTCCCGCTGCGCCTCCCGCCGACGATTCAATTGATCAGCATCGTCGGGTTTCCCCTGCGGGAGCACCTGACCCGCCGCGTCTCGCGGCGCTGCCACGGCCGGCTCGCGCCTCTCGGACCCAACGACGGCGGGCTGATCCTCGCGGACGTCTGCGCGCTGCCCGGCCTGCTCTATCCGATCTGGGGCGCGGACCACTACCTGCAGCCGAAGCGTGACGTGCGCGCGCTGGTGCGGGCGATCCTGCAATACCTGGACGAGACCCTGGCCCGGTGAACGCGGTGAAAGACGAGCCCTTTCTGGCCTGGCCGGGGTGGCCCCATCTGCGTGAAGCGGCGGTGCTGTCGCTCGCCAACGCGCTCTGGTTCGCGCTCGTCTACGGCGGAGCGGATTGGCTCACCGCGCATCGCGCCTTCCGGGTGCCGGTCCATTTCGCCGCGGAGCTGCGCATCCCGTTCGTCCCCGGGATGACGGTCTTCTACATGTCGCTTTACATCCTGTTCTTCCTCGCGCCGTTCATCCTGCGCACGCGCCGCGAGCTCCGCGCGCTGGTCGGCGCCATGGCCGTGGCCATCCTCGCGAGCGGGATCGCCTTTCTCCTGTTCCCCGCGGAGCTCGCGTTCGCGCCGGCGCGGCCGGAAGACCTCGGGATCTGGGCGGGGCTCTATCGCGTCGCGGACGGCCTCAACCTCACCTACAACCTGCTGCCATCGCTGCACGTGACCTTCGCCGTGCTCTGCGTGTCGGCCTTCTCGCCGCGCGCACCGCGGATGGTCCGGGTCCTGCTCTGGCTGTGGGCGCTCCTGATCGCCGCCTCCACGGTCCTGATCCATCAGCACCACGTGCTCGACGCGGTGACCGGGTGGCTCCTCGCTACTCTCCTGGCCAGGTCCTGGGGCCGAGCCACATCCGCAGCCAGATGCTCAGGAAGGACGGCCGCCGCTCCGTGAAGTCCACGTGCTTCGGCAGGTGGACCCAGGGGATCTGCGGGTCCCGGTGGTGCGCCTTGTGATGGTGATAGTTGAGGAACAGGAATTGGACGAGGCGGTTGACGCGCAGGTTCCAGGCGCCGTCGTGGACGTCGCGCTCGCTGAACGCGTGGTCCGCGTACTGGAGCGAGCTCCAGTTGAAGCCGAAGGCGGCATAGCAGGCGAGCCAGCCGGCCGCCGAGAGGTCGAGGAGCCAGATGCAGGCGGCCTGGAAGGCGAACGAGAAGAGGATCTCCAGGCGGATCGTCCGCTCGGGCGCGCCCTCGAAGCCGGAGAGCATGGCCGCGGTGCTCGTCTGGCGGGACCAGCGCGTGTTGCGCAGCCGCTCCGGCAGATGGAAGAAGCCCGGCCAGACCAGGTAGAGCAGGCAGCCGAGCGGCGGGAGCAGCCAGTACAGGCCGGTCAGGATGCCGTACCACTGCACCGTCTTGAGCAGCCGGCTCTCGCCCGGGAGGATGTAGTCGAAGACCTCCGCGTCCGTGCGGTTGCGCCGGTGGTGGCCGAGGTGGCAGACGCGCTGGAAGCCGAGCCCGGTCGGGAAGAAGGCCGCCAGGAACCGGCCCGCGGCCTCGTTGACCCGCGGGTGCGGATGGAGGTGCCCGTGCACCGCTTCGTGGAGCAGCGAGAAGATCGTGTTGTTGACGTACGAGAAGGCGACGGCCGCGGCGATCCGCCAACCCCACGAAGAGGTGTGCGAGGCGAAGGCGAGCAGGCCTAGCGCCGATGCGCTTGCGGCCGCGGCCAGCGCCAGGTTCAGCGCGCCGGGGATCGGCTCGGTGCGTTCGCTCATCGGTTGATTCTACTGATTTCCGGGCGACAAGGCCTCGTCCCAGCCGCGCAACGGGGAGAGCGCCAGCGGCTTCACGTCACCCCACCGCTGTCCGCGCTCGCGGCAGCGGTGGAGGTAGCGCGCGAACGCGCCGGGCTCCAAGATCTTGATCCGAACCGCGGCGAGTTGGCCCAGGGCCCGGCACAGCCGGTAGTGAGGATTCGCCGATAGCGCCTCGTCCAGCCTCTGCGTGAGACCGGCCGGCAACGGCGTTTCCGTCTCCAGGAAGAGGACGTATCCGGAGTCGTCGTCCGGCGCGAGCATCGCGAATCGAGGTGCGATCCCTTCGAGCACCCTGGCCAGGACACCGGCCACGAAGCTTTCGTGAAGCTTTTCCCCGCGGAGGTCCGAGATGTGCCCTTCCTTGCCCAGGAAGCGGAGCGACGGCATCCTCTCCAGAAACCCTTCGATACGCACTCGATCTTCGAGCCGGTAGCGGTAGAGGCCGCCGCCGGTGGTGAGAACCACGGAGTAGACCCGGCCCTCCTCCAGCTCCCAGGCGAAGCGCGGGCTGCCGCCGTCCTCGGGAAGAAACTCGAAAAAATGAGATCGGACGGCCAGCGGCCACGCTCCGCGGAACGGAATGGTGACGAAGCCTTCCGTGGCGAGCAGTCCCTTGGGCTGGATCTCGACTCCCGGAAAGGCCCGCGCCAGCTCGGGCAGGGAGAGAGCCGCGTGGGCGTCGCCCCAGCAACTGATCAGGCCGAGCTTCGGCCAGATACGGGTGGGATCGTCCGGAGAGAGCCTCTCCAGCTCGCTTCGTCCGATATCCCGGACCAGGGCGCCCCAGAACCTCGGGAGCGCTTCGAGCAGCAGGAGGAGGAAGCTCGGATGCCAGACCGAGATGAGGGACAGATCGCGCCGCAGCAAGAGGAACTTCAAGGTGGCGTAGCGAAACGCGTCCGGGTCCCGCAGGTGCCGCACCGATCCCGGAACGGCCAGCGTCGCATCGGCCAAGCGGCCCAAGAACCCGCCCAGGTATTCGGAGTCCTCCTCGAAGCCGACCCGCACGGGTCCCGCCGGTGCCTCATCGAGAGCGAGCGGCGAGACGGACCAGTAGGCAGTCCCGAGCGCGAGCCGCGGCCGGTGGGCGTAGAGATCGACGATCCAGGGCGCCACGGCCCGGCGGATCTCGCGCTGCATCGCCGGCGTGTAGGGAATGAGCTTCGCCGCCGCCGAGGAGCCGCTCGTCGGCTCTAGGGTGCGCACGGGAGAACGGGTGAGGACGCGCGCCTCCCCGGCCCGGATGCGCTCGACCCAGGGCGCGAGATCCTCGCCCGAGACGAGCGGCACGCGCTCACGGTACTCCTCCGCCATGCGGATCGACGCGAACCCATGGACGCGGCCGAAGGCGGTGTCCGCGTTGGCTCTGAGGTTATGCCGGAGAAGAGAGCGCTGAACGTCCTCGGGCCTGCCGAGCGCCCGGCGGAAACGGAGGTAGCCGGGCAGGTTGGAAGCGAGCCAGGGGAGGTTCTTGAAGGTCGATTTCAAGGTCAGCTCGCTTGCTTTGGGGCATGGTATCCTCTTTCCATGTCGGCCGAGCCCCACCGCCGCATCCGCCTGGAGGACTATCTGGCCGCCGAGCGGCAGGCGGAGACGAAGAGCGAGTATCTGAACGGCGAGATCTTTGCCATGTCAGGGGCGAGCCGCCAGCACAACCTGATCGTCTGGAATCTCGCCGGCGCTCTCCACGCTCAGCTCAAGGGGCGCGGGTGCGAGGCGTATCTCGGCGACATGCGGGTCCATATCCCCGCGACGGGCCTCTATACCTATCCGGACATCGTGGTGGCCTGCGGCGAGCCCCGGTTCGAGGACGGAGAGCTCGATACCCTTCTCAATCCCACCGTTCTCATCGAGGTCCTGTCCCCCTCTACCGAGGGCTACGACCGCGGCAAGAAAGCCGCTCACTACCGCACGCTGGACTCTCTGCGCGAATACCTTCTGGTGTCGCAGGAGGAGATCCGGGTGGAGCTGCTCACCCGGCAGGAGGATGGCCATTGGCTGCTCTCCGAAGCCAATCGGCTCGAAGAGGAGGTCATCCTCGGCTCGATCGGCTGCACGCTGCACCTGGCGGATGTCTACGAGCGTGTG
>JBJMGZ010000380.1:0-6940 GCA_045807605.1 Thermoanaerobaculia bacterium
CAAAGAGAGCCGCAGAACCCTTCAATAACTTACGGTGCTTCTGAGATGGAAAACGGGACAGACTTCGCGCAGGTTCTTCGAGGAAGATTGCGGCGCCTCAGCTCACCAGCACCCGCTTCACCATCCGGTCGAACCGCTCCCCCGCCAAGTAGATCCCGTCGAGCACGTTGCCGTCGAGCTCGTCGCCGTCGTCTTCCTCCATCCCTTCCAGGTCCTGGTCGCTCCCGTAGCCGAGCGCCCGGTGACGCTCGCGGACCGTGGTGGAGAGGAAGATCGCGAGAGCGCGGTAGAACCGAGCGGCGAAGCCCTGGTCGGCGGCGAGCTTGGCGCTCAGGACGGCCTTGGAGATGCCGAAGACCGTCGAGTCCTCCAGGGCCTTGACCGTCGCCGAGGGCGGACGGGCGTCCACGAAGGACATCTCGCCCACGATCTCCCCGGCCTGGAGACGGGCGATCTCCCGCTCCGGTCCCTTCCGGAGGGTCAGCCAGACCGCGAGCCTGCCCTCCAGGAGGATGAAGACCTCGTCCACCGGCACTCCCTGCCGGATCAGGACGTCTCCCTCCCGCAGAGATCGCTTGCGGCCGGCCTTCAGCATCCATTCGAGGTCGTCGTCGCTCAGCTGGCCGAAGAGGAAAAGGACTTTTCTCATGGATGCTCCCTCGTTTTCAAGGCGGTATTTCAGGCGATCTGCCGCTCGGCGAGACGGGCGAAGGCGCCGCCCTTCTCGATCAGTTCCTGGTAGGTGCCCTCCTCCACCACTCGCCCCGCTTCGAAGACGTAGATCCGGTCGGCGTTCTGGATGGTGCTGAGGCGGTGCGCGATGACGATGCGGGTGGCCTTGAGGCGCTCCAGGCTCTTGCTCACGACGTCCTGGGTGCGGTTGTCGAGCGAGCTCGTCGCCTCGTCGAAGAGGACGATCCGCGGCCGGTTGACGACGGCGCGGGCGATCAGGATGCGCTGCTTCTGGCCGCCCGAGAAGGTCTCCGCCCCCTCGCTGATGACCGTGTGCATGCCCATGGGCATGGCCTTGATGTCCTCCTCCAGGCCGGCCATGCGGGCTGCCTCCCAGGCGGCGTCGATCGTCAGGTTCGCGCTGCCCAGGATGTTGGAGACGATGCTCCCTGCCATCGGCCGGCCGCTCTGGAGGACCACTCCGATCTGGCGCCGCACCGACCGCACCGCGAGCGACGCCAGGTCCTGGCCGTCGAAGTAGATCGAGCCGGAGCCGGGCTTCTCGAAGCCGAGGATCAGGCGCAGGCAGGTCGACTTGCCCGCCCCCGAAGGACCCACCAGCGCGATGAACTCGCCCGGCCTCGCCCGGAAGGAGACGTCGTCCAGGATGAGCGGACCGTCCGCGTGATAGCGGAAGGAGACATGGCTGAACTCGATGTCCCCCGCCAGCTCGCCGGGCTCGATCTTGGACTCGTCGACCTCCGGCAGCGTCTCCAGGATCGGCGAGAGCCGCTCGTAGACCGGCACCAGGACCAGGATGGTGGAGAGGACTCCCACCACCGCCAGCGTCGAAGCCAGGAACTGCCCGAAGGCCGCGTTGAAGGCGAGGAACTCGCCCAGGGGGAGGGACGACTCCGAGGAGAAGCCGGCCACGGCGAAGATCACCAGGGAGGCCAGCACGCCGTAGACGGCGTTGAAGGAGCTCTGGACGTTGGCGGCGCGCTGCGCTGCGAACGTGCGGTGCCGCTGCTCGGCGAACCCTTCCGCCCAGCGCGCATAGGCGCGGGATTCGGCCCCCGCCACCCGCAGCTTGGCCACGCCGCTCATCAGGCCGAAGAGCAGGCCGGACATCCGCCCTTGCAGGCGCAGAAGCTCGCGCTGATGCCGGAGCTGGAGCCAGGTCAGGCCCAGCGTCACCCCGGCCAGGACCGCGACCAGGGCCGTGGCCAGCAGCGCCAGCCGCCAGCTGTAGTAGAAGAGCAGGGCGAAGCTGAACAGCGAGAAGACCGCCGCCAGGACCGAGGTCAGGACGTTGCCCATGAGCAGCGTCCGGATGGTGTCGATGCCCATGGACCGGTCCGCCAGGTCGCCCACCGTGTAGCCCCGGAAGAAGGAGGCCGGCAGGGCGAGCAGCCGGTCCCAGACCGCGGCCTGGACCGACCCGTCCACCTTGCCGCCGAGCCGCAGCACCGCGACGCTGCGGGTCACCTGGAAGGCCGACGAGGCCAGCGCCGCGACGATCAGCGCCAGCATGATCTGGCCCAGTTGCAGGCGGTCCGCCGAGGGGATGACATTGCCGAAGACCTGACCCGTCAGGATCGGCACGAACAGACCGAGAAGCCCGCCGCAGATCCCCATGAGGACGATGGTGCCCAAGTCCTCCCGATGCCGGCCCCGGAAGGCCATGCGCAGGAGGTCCCCCTTGCCGGCCGCCCGCTCCGGGAGAGGCGGGTAGAGCATGTAACCCTCGCCGCTCAGGCTTTCGGAAACGGCGGCGTCGACCGGCTCCCGCGTCCGCTCGACCGGGTCGACCAGCTCGTAGCTGCGGGACGAGGTCGGGATCAGCGCCACCGGCCGCCGGACCTTGCGCTCCTCGCCGAGCGCGCGGAAGGCCACGAGCGGGCCGTTGTCCCGGCGCCACCAGTCGTCGCGCAGGATCACCCGCCGGGAGCGGACCCGCGAGGCCTCGCAGATGCGGGTCAGGAGATCGCCCTGGCGCGCTCCACCCGATTCCTCGGGCAGGGCACGGATGGCGATCCCCTGCGCCTGTCCGACCAGGCGGCAGGCGGCGACGAGAGGATCGGCAGTCTCCTCCATCCCCGGCGCGTCCAGCGCCTGCGGCCGCAGCACGGAGGCCAGCCGCGCGTAAGCTCCGCGCAGCGTGGCCCGGTCGAGATCCGCCTTGCGGGCCAGGCGCTCGCGCTCCTGGCGCTCGCCGCGCTCGAGCTGGAGGGCGACGTAGTCGAGGCAGAGCTCGTGGAAGCGCGAGAGCCCTTTCCAGAGCCCTCCCTCGCGCAGCAGATCGCCGGTCCCCGATGCCGCGATCCGGGCTTCGCCGGCGCTGACCAGCCAGAGTCCCTCGGGAACAGGCAGGAGGCAGCCGTCCCCGATGGCGAGGGCCTCCTCGCCCAGAAGGCGCGACTCCCCTTCCAGGTGGCGCACCCAGGCAACGCCCTCGCGCGGGCGGGCGGCCCGGCCCGCTTCCGGCAGGTGGGTCTCGGACCCGGGGCGGAGCTCTTCGAAGATCTTCGGCGCGGCAGGGCGTTGGCTCGCATCCAGGAGACCCAGGAGCCAGCCGTCGAGGAGGGCGGCCAGGTCCGCCGCGGTCCCCGGGTCGTGGGGGTCGAGCCGCCGCAGCCGGGTCCCCGTGTGCCCCACGGCCAGCAGGCCGAGCCCGTGCCCGAACGCCCCATCGAGGGGCGCGTCGCAGACCACCTCGCCCTGCGCCGCCGTGCAGAGGTGTGTCCTCGGCCCGCTCCCATCCCGTGGCACGGCGAAGACCTCGACCGTCCCCTCCTCCACGAGCCAGACCGCGCCGCCGGAATCGAGCGCCAAGGGGGCGTTGGCTCCCAGGCGGACCTCTTCACCGTGCCGCGCCAGCCTCTCCATCACTCCGCCTGGATGAGCCGGGCGTAGGGTCCCTCGACCCCTCGCAGCTCCTCGTGGGTTCCGCGCTGGACGACCTTGCCCTTCTCCAGCACGAGGATCTCGTCCGCATCCCGGATGGTGCTCAGGCGGTGCGCGACGATCAGACAGGTGCAGCCGCGGCGGCGCAGGGCCGCGTCGATGAGGTGCTCGGTGGTGGAGTCGAGCGCGCTCGTGGCCTCGTCCAGCACCAGGATCGACGGCCGGCCGACCAGGGCGCGGGCGATCTCCAGCCGCTGCCGCTGGCCGCCGCTCCAGTTGGTCCCCCCCTCCTCCACCGGGCTGTCGTACCCGCCCGGCCGCGAGGCGATCTCCTCGTGGATGCACGCGTCCCGGGCGGCGGCGACCACCTCGGGCATGGGGATCGTCGAGTCCCACAGCGTGAGGTTCTCGCGCACGCTGCCCTCGAAGAGGAACAGGTTCTGGTCGACCGCGGCCAGCGAGTTGGCGAGCACCCGCGGCGGGATCCCTCCCGAGGCGGTCGACCGGCTCCGGCCGTCGAACCGGATCTCCCCCGACCAGGGCCTGTAGAGGCCGGTGACGAGCCGCGAGACGGTCGACTTGCCGCTCCCCGAGGCCCCCACCAGGGCGACGCGCGCCCCGGGCCGGAGGACCAGGTTCAGCCCCTCGATCAGCGGCGGATCGAGCCGGTTGTACCCGAACGAGACGTCCCGCAGCTCCAGGTGGCCGGCCAGCTTGACCGGCTCGTCGGAGGGCACCGGCTGGTCCGCCGCGAGCCCGGCGTTCTCGTCCACCCGGTAGCGCAGCACGTCGTCGAGCCGGTTCATGTCCCCCTCGACCATCTGCAGCCGGCCGCCCAGGCTCACCAGCCGGTTGATCGGTCCCATGAAGCTCGCCATCAGGAGCTGGAAGGCCACCAGCCCGCCCAGGCTGAGCGTGCCGTCCATCACCCGCATGCCGCCGATGCCGAGGATCAGGGCCGTGTTGACGGCGCCGAGGAGCGGCGGCACGGCGTCGAGGACCTGCGTGTAGCGCTCCAGCTCCTGCCGGCCGTTGACGACCTTGGCCTGGTAGCCCGCCCAGCGCACGAAAAGGTCCGACTCGCTGCCGGTCGCCTTCAGGGTCTCGATCGTCTGCAGCCCTCCCAGGGCCGTGCCCATCATCTTCCCCTGGTCCTGGAGGAACCGCCGGCTGCCGTCCACCCTCTTGCGCGACACGAAGCGCAGGGCTGCCACGTTGAGCGAGGCGATCAGGATCCCGATCCCGGTGAGCACCGGGTCGTAGCGGAAGAGGACCGCGGCGAAGAAGAAGACCATGAGCACGCCGAGGGCGTTGGTCGCCAGGTCGCGGGACAGGAGCTGCGCCACGCGGTCGTTGATCCCGACCCGGGAGCTGATGTCCCCGGCGTACCGCTGGCTGAAGAACTCGACCGGAAGGCGCAGGACGTGCCAGAGGAAGCGGCTCGACGCCCCGACCGCCATCCGGGTCTCCAGCCGCAGGAGATAGGTCTGCTGCAGCCAGGTGAGCGCCCCCAGGGCCAGGGCGGTCAGGCTCATGGCGAGGAGCAGCGGGCGCAGCCAGTCCTGCCGCCCCTCCAGGAGGACGCTGTCCACGAAGACCTTGGAGAACACGGGCACGGCCAGGCCGGGGATCACCAGGGCGAGGCCGGCCAGCAGGACGAACAGGAGCCCCGCCTGCGATCCGGCCAGGCGCCGCTGCAGGGCCGGGAGCAGCCGGGGAGGATCGCCCTGGCGCGCGAACCCGGGACCGGGCTTGAACGTCAGCACCACGCCGGTGAACGCCTGGTCCAGCTCCTCCTCGGTCACCACCCGCGGCCCCATGGCCGGATCGTTCAGCCAGGCCTTCCCCTTGCGGAAGCCGTCGAGGACCACGAAATGATTGAAGTTCCAGTGCAGGATCGCTGGCAGGTGGATGGAGCGCAGGGTCTGCGGCTCGTGCTTGAACCCCTTGGCCTCCAGGCCGTACTGGCGCGCGGCCTTGACCATGTTGCTCGCCTTGCTGCCGTCGCGCGACACGCCGCAGGCGATGCGCAGCTCCTCCAGCGGCACCCAGCGCCCGAAGTGGGCGAGGACGATCGCGAGCGCCGCGGCCCCGCACTCCACCGCCTCCATCTGGAGGACCGTCGGGCTGCGCACCGCCTTCGGGGGGCGCTGGCCGTCCGCGGACCGCTCGCCGAGGCGG
Organism: Thermoanaerobaculia bacterium; assembly: GCA_045807605.1. GTDB lineage: Bacteria > Acidobacteriota > Thermoanaerobaculia > Multivoradales > UBA5704 > DATMER01. The sequence goes on from JBJMGZ010000380.1 coordinate 5,761, forward strand.
AACATCCTCAGAGACCCAGCTTCTCCCGCACCTTGGGGATGATCAGATGGATCGGCCGCTCCTGCCGGATGACGACGCTGCCGCTGGCCAGCGTGCCGCTGCTGATCTCGACGCTCGGCCCGGTCGAGGACGACCAGCGGTAGCCGGTCGGGGTCGAGGGGTCGCGGTCCAGGGCGACGTTGACCTGGATGGGCGGCCCCTCCTTCATCAGCTTCTCGACCAGGGCCTCGTTGCCCAGCAAGCGCACCATGCCGCGCGAGGTGGAGGGGAACTCGGCGGCCCAGACCACCCGGCCGAGCAGCGAGCCGTACTCTTCCCGCTTGACCGTGCTCGGCGCGACCCGGACCCGCATGCCCGGCCGCACCCGCTTGCCGGCCGAAGCCGGCACGAAGAGCACGGCCATCAGGTCCTTCGAGAGGACCTCCAGGTTGAGGAGGGCCGTCCCCGGGGAGACCACGTCGCCGCGGTCGACCAGCACCTCCAGCACCCGCCCGGCGTGGGGGGACACCACGCGCGCGGTCTCGGCGAGGCGGGCCTGGCGCTCGCGCAGCTCCAGCTCCAGCTCGCGGATCTCCTTCTGGCGCGCCTCGAGCTGCTGATCGACCTGCTGCGCCGCGTCCAGGCGCTTCAGCTCGAGCCCGTTGAGGTCGAGCCGCGCCGTGGCGAGCCGGTCCTGCGCCTCGTTGAGGCGCTGCTCCGAGGTCAGGAAGGTCTGCTTCGTGACCAGGCCGTCCTTGAGCAGGTCGCGGTCGGCGGCCACGCGGTCGCGCGCCAGCTCGACCTCCCGTTCCCCGGCCTTGATGCTCTGCTCCAGGTTGGACCTCTGCTGGGCGAGGTCGCGGTCGCGCAGCCTCCCCTGCTCCCCGGCGTAGCGCAGCAGCTCCTGGTACTCCGAGCGCACGCCGGCGAGCTTGTCGCGGGTGTCCTGGATCTGGCGGATCAGCTCCTCCTGGCGGACGCGGGCCACCACCTGCCCTTTCTCGATCACGTCGCCCACCGAGACGAGCAGCTCCTCGACCTGCCCGGCCTCGGCGGCCACCAGGCTGGAGACGCCGCCCTGGCGGAGCAGGATCCCCTCGCCCGTGGCATCCGTGGGGATCGAGCCGAGCACCGCCCAACCGAGAGCGGTGAGGAGCAGCGAGCCGAAGGCGCCCAGGGCCAGCCAGCCGCGCGGGCTCGT
>JBJMGZ010000381.1:0-3642 GCA_045807605.1 Thermoanaerobaculia bacterium
ACCACCCGCGAGCAGATCGAGTCCGCCGTTCCCGAGTGGGTGCAGGCCGAGGTCGAGGCACAGCCCGACGCCGAGACGGCGCGGTCGCTGGCGGCGGTCGCTCCCGGCGCCGAGGTGACCGTGTTCCTCGGCACCTGGTGCAGCGACAGCCGGCGCGAGGTGCCGCGCTTGTGGAAGGCCCTCGCCGAGGCCGGCTTCGACGTGCCGTTCGAGGTCCATTACATCGGCGTCGACCGCGGCAAGAAGGAGCCGGCGAGCGAGCTGTCGGCCAACGACGTCCGCTATCTGCCGACTTTCATCGTGCGCCGCGACGGCAGGGAGACGGGGCGGATCGTGGAGACGTCGCCGAACGGCATCGAGCGGGACCTGTTGAGCCTGCTGAACAACAAGGCGCGCGGGGTCCTCACCACCCGGGAGGACGTGACCCCTAACGCCGCCAAGCCGCCGCGCTAGCTCCCCGCCGATGCTTCCCGGTCTCGGCTGGCTGCTCCAGGTCCTCGCCCTCGTCATCGTCGGCAGCGCCCTGGTGTTCGGCCTGTTCTACGACAAGATCCGCCTCGAGCTGGCCGTCGCCGCGGCCGGCGCCGTCCTTTTCCTGGCGGGGAGATGGCTGCGGAGCCGCGAGAGCCGGTGATTTCCGTCCCTCCTTCCCCTTGCGGCAGCACTGAAACCTTGGCCGGGAGCTTGCGTATCCACCCATGACGCGGGGAACGGAGCAGCCGACCGACGAGGATCTGGTTGCAGCGGTTCTCGAAGGCGACCGGGACCGCTTCGGCGACCTGGTCGACCGGTACCAGGGCCGCCTCGTCAACTACCTGTTCCGCCTGCTGCGCAACGTGGACGACGCGCACGACCTGGCGCAAGAGGTTCTCGTCAAGGTCTACCAGGTGCTCGATCGCTACGATCCGCAGTACCGGTTCTCGACCTGGCTCTTCCGGGTCGCCCAGAACGCCGCGATCGATCAGATCCGCCGCCGGCGATTGAAGGTCGTATCGCTGCGGCAGGACGACGAAGAAGGCGAAGGCCGCGATTGGGACCTGCCGTCCCCGGAGCGCGGGCCGTACGGCGATCTGCGCAACCGGGAGAGGGGGGACGCGATTCAGGAGGCCATCGACGCGCTCCCGTGGGAATACCGGGAGCTGATCCTCCTGAGGCATTTCGGCGAGCTCCCCTACGAAGAGATCGCCCAGCTCAAAGGCATGCCTCTGGGCACGGTGAAGAACAAGCTCTTCCGGGGACGGCAGATGTTGAAGGATAAATTGCACGAGTTCCTGAGCGACTGAGCGGGGGCACCATGAAGCCGGATCACGCTACCTACAGAGAATGGCTCAACCTGGAGGCCGACGGCCGCCTGCCGCGCGACGAGCGGGCCCGGCTCGAAGACCACCTCGCCACCTGCTCCGCCTGCCGCACCGAGCTCGACGGGCTGCACGAGCTGGAGGGTGTCCTGCTCCGCGCCAGCCTGCCGGTGCGGGAGGGCTTCCGCGACGACGTGATCTCCGCCCTGCCCGCCGCGGGGTGGGAGACGCGCGCGCCGCGCACCTGGGGCTTCCCGGCCGCCATGTTCATCCTGCTCGGCGTGATCGCCACGGCGGTGATCGGCAGCGGCGCGGCGGCCGGCGAGCACGCCGGCCTGGGCGCGATCTCGGCCATCTTCGGCATGTTCAAGGCGACCGTCCTCGCCGGCTCCGGCCTGCTCGGCGCGAGCTGGAAGGGCATCGGCCTGGTCTTCCAGGAGATGCTCTCCTCCCCGATGAGCCTCGGCATGTTCGGAGTGTTCGTGCTCTGCCTCAACATCCTGCTGGTCTCCATGATCCGGCGCAAGCGCGGCGTCGGGGCCGAGGCGGATACGCGGCTTCGCTTCCGGCGCCCGTAGGGGCGGCCCTACACGCAAACCTCTCGTTGACGTAGAGTTCCTCCCGTGAACGCCTTGCTGGTGAGCCTGTTGCTGCTCGCCGCCCCGCCGTCCGCCACGGGCGGGGACGGGGAGGTGGCGCTGCGCCTGGAGAAGGGGAGCCTGACGCGCAACCAGATGGTCGCGATGGGCAAGGACGTGATCGTGGCGGGCGAAGCGCTCTCCGACGTGGCCGCCATGGAAGGCTCGGTCGAGGTCACCGGCCGGGTGGCCGGGGACGTGGTCGTGCTGGGCGGCGATGCGCGGCTCGGTCCCGAGGCGCAGGTGGGGGGAGACGTCTTCGTCCTCGGCGGCACGATCCAGGCCGCACCCGGAGCGCACGCCGCGGGCCGGATGGTCTCCTACCCCACGGCCTCCGCGGCCCTGGTGACGCTGGTGGAGGGTCCGAGCTTCGGCCTCCACTTCACCTCGCCGCTGGTGCTGGGCACGAAGCTCGCGCTCCTGGCCGCCTGGGCGGCGCTCCTCCTGGTCCTCTTCGCCGCCACCGGCCGCCAGCTCCTGGAGACGGCGGACGGCGTCCGCCGCGAGCCCTTCCGCAGCTTCGCCACGGGTCTCACGGGCGTGCTCGCCCTGGTGCTGACGGCGATGTTCTTCAGCGCCTTCACCGGCGGTCTGGTGGGAGTGCCGCTCCTGGCGCTGGTGGTCCTGCTCGCGCTGCTCCTCAAGCTCTGGGGGATGGTGGCGGTCTTCTACGCCCTGGGCGACTGGCTGGCCCGCCATCTCTTCCGGCGCCGCCGCATGCGTCCCCTCAACGCCGCGACGATCGGCCTCCTGGTCATGGGCCTCGTGAAGTTCCTCCCCTACGTCGGCATCTGGGTCTGGACCGCCGCCACCCTCATCGGCATCGGCGCGGCGCTCTCCACCAAGTTCGGACGCCAGGAGCCCTGGTTCGAGCTGGCTTGAAGGGGTGTAGACTTGCTCCATGACCAGAGCCGAGTTCAAGAAGCTGCTGGAGCTTCCCGTTGTCGAGAAGATGGAGCTGGCGCAGATGCTCTGGGAGAGCATAGAGCCTGAGGAGGAAACGGGCTTCCTGGCCATCCCCGCCTGGCAGCGGCAGGTCCTGGACGAGCGCCTCGCGGATCTCGATCGTCGTCCCGGGGACGAGCAGACCTGGGAAGAGGTGAAGGCAGAGCTCTGGCCTGAATCATGAGGCTGGTGCTCCGCCGCGCGGCGAAGCGCGACCTCGCCGAGGCTCGCCGATGGTACGACGAGCGCCGGGCCGGACTCGGCAAAGAATTCCTGTCCTGCGTCGAGGCGACGCTCTCGATCCTCCGCAATCACCCCTACATGTTTCCGCGAGTCGACCCTCGCGTTCGCAGGGCCACCGTGGAACGCTTTCCTTATGGGATCTTCTACTCGATCGACGGGGAGACCGTTCGGGTGCTTGCAGTCCTCCATAACGCCCGCGGTGCTCACGGGTGGAAGAGCCGCGTGGAAGATCCCTAGCCCGCCGAGCGCCTATGAGGACGTGGAGAGCGTGCCGTCCTCCTGGATGACGAGGTTCTTCTCGTGGCGCAGCAGCTCCAGGACCGCGGGCAGCATCTCCAGGGGCCGGTCCATCTGCAGGAACCCGCCGCGGGTGATGAAGTCCGCGTCCTTGCCGATGGGATCGGGATCGCCGAACGTCATATGTCCCACCGGCTGCGGCTTGCTCCCTCCCTGCTCGACGCCCTCCAAATGAATGTCTGCCCTGTCTCTCGCGATCGTGACCTGATAGCTCTTGACCT
>JBJMGZ010000382.1:0-7990 GCA_045807605.1 Thermoanaerobaculia bacterium
GAGCCGGCCGATGGACTTCAGGCAGACGGGGAGGTCCGGAGCGGAGTCGTAGGTGACGAGGCAGACGGCCACCTTCATGGTTGCCGCCACCCTGTCAGCGCGCCAGCCAGGACCATGAGCAAGCCCCGGAACGCCTCGCTCCGGGACTCCGCCCGCCGTGGCCGGCGCAGGGGGAGGAGCAGCAGGCGGATGCCAATCCCTGGAACGAGAGCGATCCGCGCCGCCAGCGCCCAGGCCGGGCCGTGGTGCTTCCTCAGATACCTGGTGAGGTTCCGATAGTAGATCCAGAGGAATCGTCCATATCCCAGCCGGGGAACGGTGCTGCCGAGCTCATGCCGGAACACCGCCGCCGGCCAGTAGCGGAGGACGAGCCCGGCCTTCTTCATCCGTCGCGCGAGGTCCACGTCCTCGAACCAGGCCGGATGGAAACCGGCATCGAAGCCGCCCACCGCTTCGAACGCCTCCCGGCGGAGAGCGAGCGCCGCGGCAGCCGGCTGCTCCACCGGGGCGTCAGGCGCAGGCTCGTCTTCCTCCGGCATCCCCGCGAACGGAAACGCCTGGAGAAGAAGCCGCCAAGGGGAGGGGAGGCGGCGGAGCTGCCATCCCGCCTGGGACTCGCCGCCGGGTCCGATCAGCTTCGGCGCCAGGCCGGCGGCGTCGGGAAAGGCCTCGAAGCCCGCGAGAAGAGAGTCGAGCGCCCCCGGCTCGGGGATCGCGTCCGGGTTCAGGATGAGCAGGATCGGTCCCTTGGCCTCGGCCGCGCCCGCGTTGGCTCCGCCGCCGAAACCCAGGTTCGTCCCCGGCTGCACGAGCCGGGCGGGTCCCAGGGACAGGGGACCGGACGAGCCGTTGTCCACCACGATCAGCTCGAAGCGCGGATCGCGAGGCCAGGCGGCGGCGAGCCGGGCGAGAAGCTCCTCGTTGCGCCAGTGGACGACGACGCCTGAGAGCTGAGGCTGCATGCGGGCAGAGGTTATCAGGTGCCCCGGACACGGAGGGCGCGGACCCAACCGGCCGGGATGCCCACGGCTTGGGCCAAGTCGCCCGAGAGAAGGGCGTGCCCCAGGTCAAGCAGGTCGCGGGCCACCATTCGCCGGAAGGGCTGCCCCCGCGCCACGAGCCACCGGTTGCCATAAAGCAGGGTCCACCGCTCCCGGCTCATGGTGGCGCCCGTGGCCGAACCGGCGTGGCGCGCCCGGGCCTCCGGGACGAGGAGGGCTCGCCATCCACCGGCGCGCAGCCGGCCTGCCAGCTCCACGTCCTCGTAGTAGGAGACCAGGCGGGGATCGAAGGGCGTCTCCCCCAGCGCCTTCCGGCGATAGATCGCGGCCGTGGCCGATACCCCCCAGACCTCGCGCGGCGGGGCGGAGGGAGAGGGCGAGGGCTGACCGTGGCCGATCTGCACCGCCTGCCCCCACCGGTTCCACTCGATGCCGCAGCCGTCGGTCCGCCCCGGATGGAGGAGGTCGACGTTGATCCCCTGCGCCGCCGCCGCCCAGGGATGCCGGTCGAGCGCCTCCACGATCTTCGCCGTCCATCCCGGGTTCACGAGCGCGTCGTCGTTGACCGTGGCCACGAGCTCCCGCGACGATGCCGCGATCCCCAGGTTCGTCCCCGCGGCGAAGCCGAGGTTCTTCCCCGGCCGGATCACCCGGTCCGCGAGCGGGAGATCCAGGGGCTGCTCGCCCTGGTCGACCACGACGATTTCGAGAGACGGGCCGCCATCCGCCCGGAGCGCCTCCAGGCAGGGGACCAGCCACGGGCTCCGCCCGAGGGTGGGGACGACGGCAGTGACGCGGGAGGCCGGGGACACGGGTGAGGCTAGCACGGAGTAGGGATATACAGTTAGAATCCGTACCCGATACGGTTGTTATCCGTATTTCCCTCGCCATGCTTTTTCAGACGCCAGAGCTGACATCGAAGGAGGAGGAGGTCGTCCTCCGGATCGAGGAGCTGAAACGCAACCTCGGGTACAGCGTTTCAGTCACGCCGAAGCGGTGGTATGGGCTCCTCCGCCGCATCACCTTCGCACGCGCCGTGCGGGGCTCGAACTCCATCGAAGGATACGACGTGGCCCTCGACGACGCCATTGCGGCAGCGGAAGGGGAGGAGCCTTTGGACCCGAAGACGGAGGCCTGGGCCGCCGTCACCGGATATCAGTCCGCCATGACCTACGTGCTGCAGCTCGCAGACGATCCTCACTTCGGCTACTCCGCCGACCTCCTGCGCGGCCTGCACTTCATGATGATGCAGTACAAACTGATCAAGAACCCCGGACGCTGGCGTCCCGGTCCCATCTTCGTGCGGGACGACGAAAGGGAGGAGGTCGTCTATGAAGGTCCGGATGCCGAGCTCGTGCCCGGCTTGGTCCAGGAGCTGTTGGACTTCCTGAACCGTCCTCCTCAGGACATGCCGGTGATCGTCAAGGCGGCCATGGCACACCTGAACCTGGTGATGATCCATCCGTTCTCGGACGGGAACGGCAGAATGGCGCGCTGTCTCCAGACGCTGGTCCTGGCAAGGGGAGGCGTCCTGGCCTCCCCCTTTTCGAGCATCGAAGAATACCTGGGCAGGAACACGCGGCCCTACTACGACGTCCTTGCGGAGGTCGGGGGCGGCTCGTGGCATCCTGAGAGGGATGCGCGCCCCTGGATCCGTTTCTGCCTGACTGCCCACTACCGGCAGGCGACCACGCTCCTGCTGCGAACCAGGGAGCTCTCGCGTCTCTGGGACACTCTGGAGCATGAAGTCAGCCGGCGAGGCCTCCCCGAGAGAACCGTCCTCGCCCTGGCGGAAGCCGCTGCGGGCTTGAGGATCCGGAATGCCACGTACCGCCCGCTTGCCGAAATCTCCGATCAGGTGGCGGGCCGGGACCTCAAAGGTCTCGTCGAGCAAGGGCTGCTGGTCGCCAAGGGGGAACGGCGAGGGCGCTACTACGTGGCTTCCGAGGTCTTGCAGGCGATCCGCGCGAAGACGCGCGAGCCGCGGAGGGTCGAAGACCCCTTCGAATAGGGCCTCAGTCCTCCCACCGCATCACCACCCGGTCCAGGATCGCTCCGTTGGGCGCGCCTCCCAGGTAGGGTCCGTACGCGGCGAGCACCAGGGGCTCGCCGGCGGGCCAGTCGAAGGGACCCAGGGTGAGCGTCTCCCAGACGCGGTGCCGGTTCGGGGTCCAGACCGCGAGGAGCCGCTCTCCCGCCTGCACGTTCAGGTGGAACGGCACCGGCTGGTTGCGGACCAACTCGGCCTGGAGCTCGATCGTCACCCGTTTGCCTCCGGGCACGACCGGCGCCTTCAAGGTCTCGCCGCTGCGCAGCACCCAGCCTCCCCGGTAGCGCGCGCGCTCGATGATCCAGAGATCGGGATGGATGTGCCCGCCGCTCTTCCTGACCTGCGCGTCCTCCATCTCGACGACCCGCGTGGGCACCCGGTCGGCCGCCAAGGGGAGCGCCGCGGCGGCGACGAGCACGGCGGCCAATCCCGCGAGCGCCGCTCCTTCCCGGTTGTTTCCCTTGCCGGGCCTGCGCCCGGGCAGCCACCAGATCAGCGTCACCAGCGCGAGCGAGACCGGCGGCCAGATCCAGGTCGCGGCGCGCGGGCGCACCGAGCTGGGGAAGAAGCGCACCAGGTCCGAGCCCAGCCGCTCGCTCAGGAAATCGAGCGGATACGTCCGCCCGTTCGCGAAGCTGTAGGTCCAGCCGGGCACGATCAGCCAGACCAGCGTCAAGGCGAGAGTCACGGCCGCGAGCCCGGCGAGCAGCGCGCGGGCTCCCGGACCCCGCCTGGCGAGCAGCGGCACCAGGGCGACCGCGAGGAGCGGCAGCGCGATCAGCGCGTAGCGGAAGGGCGGAGACCAGCCGCCGTACCACTCGATCCGCGGCACCACGATCCCCAGGTAGGGCACGGTCAGCACGGCGAGGTGCAGCAGGAGGCGGTTGCGGCGAACCACCAGCAGCAGCACCGCCGGCAGGATCAGCAGCCAGATCGGAGCGCACCCGAACAGCCCGAACGCCGTGTCCCAGAACAGCCCGAGCCCGCCCTTCAGATAGTGGAGCCAGGTGTGGCGCTGCGGGTCGATCTCGTCCCACGTGTGGATCTTGAACGGGTTTCCATAGAGCAGGCGGTTGTAGAGCAGGATGCCCGCGCCGAGCGCGGCGAGCAGCCCGCCCAGGATCAGGATCGGCTTGCGCGGCCGGCCGGCGTGCCACCAGGCCAGCGGCACGAGAGGAGCCGCCACCATCATGAGACGCATCTTGACCAGCGGCAGCAGCAGCACCGGCAGGCCGATCGCCAGCCACTCCGCCCAGTCCCACCGGCGGCGGCCGTCCAGGCCCAGGATGCGGTCGAGCGCCACGACCAGGAGCAGGGTCGCGGGCACCTCCACCCAGACCTGGGACGAGTAGAGGAGCAGCGGCGGCGTGAACGCGAACAGCGCCCAGGCGGCGAGGGCCTCCCCGGGATGGTCCGGGAAGTAGCGGCGGGCCAGGCGCAGCGTGGCCCAGGCCAGGGCCGCGGTGAAGGCCGCCATCATGGCGAGCGCGCCCGTCTTGCCGCCCAGCCGGTAGGCCGGAGCGAGCGCCAGGGGGAGCGCCTCGTTGTGCCGCGAGTAGAGCTCCCCCTCCGGGCCCACCGGGTCTCCGGGCTGCGGCTCGATGGCCCGGTCCATGAAGGACCGCCAGTCCTGCCGCGCGTAGTTGTCCGTGAGATCGGCGTCGAAGTCGTAAGCCAGGCTGTGGGTGATCAGGAGGTACCAGGGCTCGTCCCCGTCCGGCTGCCGGTGCGCCATCGACCAGGGGAGGACCGCCAGGTAGGCGATCAGCGGCAGCAGGAAGAAGACCGCGGGAAGATGCTCCGGCAGGCGCTCGCCGAGCAGCGGCCGGAAGGCCCATACCTGCCGGGCCACCCGGCACGCCAGCAGGAGCGCGAGCCCGGCGGCGATCATCTCCTCGGCCCGTCCCAGGTTCAGATGCGCGCGGGCGAGCGCCAGCAGCACGAGCAGGCCGAGCGCCGCGAGCTCGGCCGCCGTGCCCGCGCCGTCCAGGGGGCGAGCCCCCTGCCGGACCGCCTTGCGATGCACCCAGGCGAACCCCAGGAGGATCAGCGGCAGGATCAGGAGCGTACCCCGGAACGGATCGCTCAGCGCCGGCGGCCAGCCGGAAAAAACCAGCGGCCAGCCGGAGAGCCGCCGGATCTCCAATTGGTGGACGACCAGCGAGACCTCCGGCGGAAGGTCCGGGCTGCGCGCGATCCGCACGCGGGAGAACCGGCCGGGTACGGGAAGGTCCCAGCGCGCGCGGTAGCGCTGCGCGAGAAACCCGTCGGAGAACCAGGTGATCCAGGGCTCGGGCGAGCGCAGCCGCGCGGTCGCAACCACATCCGGCCGCTTGGCGGCCCACTCTCCGGTATCCGAGCCGGCGCGGATGATCCATTCGACTTTCTGGCCGGAGGGGTCCGTCAGGGTCACCACGGCCACGGGCGTACCGTCCGACAGGCCGATCCCGTTCGAAAGCGCCGACTCCAGGACCACCGAGGAGACGGGCTCGGGCGGGATGTCCTTCTCGCGGTCGGGATAGGTGGCGTCGAGAGTGATCGAGGTCTCCGGCGGGAGGAGGGAGCTCCCGGCGGTGGGGACGAAGAGATGGAGCCCAGTGCGCAGCGGCTCCGCGCGGCGCCAGGGGTAGGCATCGAGCAGGGCCGTCAGGGCGAGGAGCACGCCCAGAGGCAGCAGGACGAGCCGGCTCAGGCGAGGGAGGCGCGGAAGGAAGAAGCCTGCTGCCGCCACTGCGATCAGGACCAGGGTCGTGGTCACGTTCCAACCCGGGCCGAAGAGCACCGCCACGCCGCCCGCGATCAGAGCGGTCTCCCCTCCCTGGCGCGACGCGAGGACCGCCATGGCCGCTCCAGCCGCCACGGGCAGGGCCAGCAACGCCACGATCGTCCGCAGGCCCGGAGGCTCGAACAGCAGCTCGCTACGGAGCAGGATCTGGATGCCGAGGGCCAGGGGGATCGAGACCGCGAGCGGAAGGCCGGGAAGGGTCCGGGACAGCCGCCGCATGCAGGCGGCCAGGAACGTTGCGACGAGCAGGAGCATCATCGCCGCGCCGCGTCCCGGTCCGGGAGGGAGAGCCCAGACCGCCGTGACCGCGAGGACCGATCCCAGTCCCAGCTCGAAGGCGGGCGCCGGGGCGAGCGCGGCCACCACGAGCAGCAACGCCGCGGACAGCTCGCCCAGGAAGAGGCCCTCGGCGGAAGGTTCGTGAAACGCGGCGATGGCCCCGAGCACCGCCAGGGGGAGGAGGAACCGGACGAGCTCGGAGGGAGTGCGCATAAAAGGGCGAGGGCGATGTTATCCCTTCCTACGGACGCGCGGGCAGAAGCGTTGCGATAGACTCCCGCGCCATGCTCTCCCGAGACCTTTTGCGCGAAGACCCGGAGCGAGTCCGCCAGGCCCTGGCGAACCGGAACGCGGACCCCTCCCTGCTCGAAACCTGGCAGCGGCTGGACTCCGAGCGGCGCACCGAGCTGGTCGAGGTCGAGGAGCTGAAGCGCCGGAGGAACGACGCCAGCCGCGAGATCGGCAAGATCAAGCAGCAGAAAGGGGATGCGACCGAGGCCATCGCCGAGGTCGGGCGCATGAAGGCGCGCATCGAGGAGCTGGAGGCCCGTCTCGCGGCCATCGATCCCGAGCTTCAGGACCTGGAGCTGAGGATCCCGAACCTGCCGCACGAGAGCGTCCCGGTCGGGAAGGACGAGTCCGCGAACCGGGTGGAGAAGGTGGTGGGCGAGCCGCGGAAGCTCGACTTCCAGCCCAAGGCCCACTGGGATCTCGGCCCGGAGCTGGGCATCCTCGACTTCGAGCGCGGCGCGAAGATCACGGGCGCGCGCTTCACGGTCTACTTCGGAGCGGGAGCCCGGCTGGAGCGCGCCCTGATCTCCTTCATGCTCGACCTCCACACCGGCCGCCACGGCTACACGGAGGTCCTGCCGCCCTTCATCGCGAACCGCGAGAGCCTGATCGCCACCGGTCAGCTCCCCAAGTTCGAGCAGGATCTCTTCCATCTGGAGGGGTATCCCTACTACCTGATCCCCACGGCCGAGGTGCCGGTGACCAACCTGCACCGCGACGAGATCCTGGACGAGAGCCGGCTGCCGCTGCGCTACACGGCCTTCACCCCCTGTTTCCGGAGCGAGGCAGGCTCGTACGGCAAGGATGTGCGCGGCCTGATCCGCCAGCACCAGTTCAACAAGGTGGAGCTGGTGCATCTCACCAGCGCGGAGACGAGCTACGACGCCCTGGAAGAGCTGACCGGGAACGCCGAAAAGGTCCTGGAGCTGCTCGGCCTCCCCTACCGGCGAATGACCCTGAGCACGGGGGACATGGGCTTCAGCGCGGCGAAGACCTACGACCTGGAGGTCTGGTTGCCCGGGCAGGGCCTCTATCGGGAGATCTCCTCCTGCAGCAACTGCGAGGACTTCCAGGCGAGGCGCGCGAACCTGCGCTACCGGCCCGAGGGCGGGGGCAAGACGAAGCTCCTGCACACCCTGAACGGCTCGGGCCTGGCGGTGGGCAGGACCCTCATAGCGGTCCTGGAGAACTACCAGCAGGCGGACGGCTCGGTGGAGATCCCCGAGCCTCTGCGTCCCTACATGGGGGGGCTGGAGCGGATTACCCGGCCGCAGTAAGCTGTTGCAGCTCCTGCCGGAGGGGTGGCTGAGCGGCTGAAAGCAACGGTCTTGAAAACCGTCGGCCCGCAAGGGCTCGTGGGTTCGAATCCCACCCCCTCCGCCAACGTCAGCGTCAGCCTGCCTCTCTTCACGCCCCGAAGGGGCACAGGCATAAAGCCTGGGGCTTCAGCCCCAGGTCAGAGTCCCCCAACAACCCCGAGTCCCGAAGGGACGCAGGCGTCGGCCCCGGGCGCCAGCCCGGGAGCCCTCCCCCTGCCGCGGGGCTGGGGCTGGCGCCCCTGGCCCATGCCTACGCCCCCTCGGG
>JBJMGZ010000383.1:0-6752 GCA_045807605.1 Thermoanaerobaculia bacterium
TCCAGGTGCCGATCCCGACCTTGCCGGCCTGTTCCCAGTTGCGCCGCGACAGGTACTCCCCGGCAGCATGAGCAGGAAGAGCAGCGTGAGGATGAACCATCCCACCTTCTGGAAGTGATCGATCCACGCCGCGATCAGCAGCCCCGCGAAGACCAGCGGCGCCCCCGGCAGCGCCGGCAGGATCGTCCCCGCCAGGCCGGCGAGGACGAGGAGGATGGCGACGGCCCAGAGCAGCTCCATCAGGGGGCCTCCTCGGGGGCGGGAACGGATGCCGCGTCGATCGTCTTCAGGATGGACCGGTACGCACGATAGTCCAGGGCGAAGGCGAGCGCCATGGCAGGGATCGCGATGAGGAGCAGCAGGGGCTCCGGCAGGGCCTGCAGGTACAGCCGCAGCCCCTTCAGGAACGGCGTGAGCTCCGCCGGCTCCATCGCGCCCAGCACCTCCACCAGGAGGAACGAACCGGCCGCCACACCTGTCAATAGACCCGCCAGGGTGGAGAGGAGATAACCGAGAAAGAGCAGGCGGTGATACTTCCGGAGGCCCGCCTCCCCTTCCGGGGTCTGCCGCAGCAGGCTCCGGAGGTTGCCGTGCGCGGTCCCGAGGCGGTTGAAGGCGCGGCGCGGCTGCGCGCCGTCGACGGTGAGCCGCGCCTTGCTCAGGCCGAAGTAGGAACGCCGGTCCAGCTCGATGTGCCCGGCCATCAGCGCAGCTTGCGGTCGAAGAAGTCCGCGGCGGCGCGGTAGGCCTCCACCCAGCTCGAGTGCAGGAGGAAGGTGTGAACCTCGTCCGGGAAGACCAGCACCTCCACGTCCACCTTCCTCTTGCGCAGCTCCTCGGCAAGGTCCACCGTCTCGGCGAAGTTGACGTTCCTGTCGTCGTCGCCGTGGATCAGCAACACGGGCGAGCGCCAGCCGTCGAGCCAGGCCATGGGCGAGGACTCGAACGCGAGCCGCTTCTCGTCCGGGGTCGGGTCGTAGTCGGGGATGAAGTTGCGGATGCCCACGTTCCAGTCGTGGACGCCGTGCAGGTCCACCCCGGCGGCGAAGAGGTGCGAGGCCTTCGCGAGACCCAGCGCCGTCAGGTAGCCGCCATAGGAGCCGCCCCAGAGGCCGATGCGGTCGGGATCGACGTCCGGCCGGCCGCGCAGGTAGAGGCCGGCGCCGAGCACGTCGTTGAATTCGCTCGCTCCCGCGGCCCCGATGCTCTGCGCCTCGCGGAAGTCGAGGCCGTACCCGATGCCGGCCCGGTAGTTGATGGCGAGCACCACGTAGCCGCGGCTCGCCAGGTACTGGTTCATGCCGTAGGCCTTGTTGTAGTACGGGCTGTGGTGCCAGCCCAGCAGCATCTGCCGGTGCGAGCCGCCGTGCAGGAAGATGAGCGCCGGCCGCCGCTCGCCGGGTTTGAGGCCGGGTGGCCGGAAGAGCTGGGCGTGGATCCGCATCCCGTCGGACGCGGAATAGATCACCGGCTCGGGCACGACGAGCCGGTCTTCGGGGAAGTCGGCCGGGATGGTGCCGGGGGCGAGATCGCGGGCCGGCTGCGAGCCGACCTGGACGACCGGCCGCGCCGGGCTGCGCGCGCCGGCCTGGATGTACGCCAGCGCCTTGCCATCATGGGTCAGGGCCGGCATCCATTCGAGCCCCTCCCCGTGGGTGATGGCGACCGGGGCGCTGCCGCCGGTCATGGGCACCCGCCAGAGATGGCGGCGGTCGACGTCGCCCTGGTTGGAGCTGAAGATCAGCTCGCGCCGGTCCGGGCTCAGGATGACGGTCTCGACCTCGAATTCGCCGGGAGTGAGGAGGGTCGCCTCGCCAGTCTTCTCGCCTCGGAGGGCCGGTACGGAGTAGAGATGGAGCCAGCCGTCCCCCTCCCAGGGAAAGGCGATGCGGTCGCCCCCCCCGCCAATACCCCAGAACAGGGCATTGGGCGCCTCGATCTCCTGGAAGGCGCTCCCCCTGCCTTCGCGGGCGCGCCAGACCGTGGTGGCGCGGCCCGTGGCCGGGTCCGCGACCAGGATGGACCATGGCTGGGTCTCGCGGTTCGGCCGGAAGATCGGGAACACCTTGCGGGCCGGCGTGCGCAGGAAGGCGACGCGGCTGCCATCGGGCGACCAGGCCGGTTGCCCGTCGTCGTCCACGCCGGGCGCGAGCCAGCGGACGGTCTTGGCGGCCATGTCGTAGACGCCGACGAAGCCATGGTTGCCGCGGTTGCTCACGAAAGCGAGCCTGGAGCCGTCCGGCGACCAGCGGAGCTGGCCGGAGGCGCCGCGGGTCTGGATCAGGGCGACGGGTTCCTTGCCATCCAGGGGAGCCCAGAAGACCTGCCCCTTGCGGGTGAAGGCGACGCCGTCGCCGCGGGGCGAGGGCGCGGGATTGCTCCCCGGGCCGACGCGCACCGGCTCCCCGCCTTCCAGCGCGACCCTCCAGACCGCCTGCTCGGCGCCGGCCGCATCGCTGGTGGGGTTCGGAGCCTCCCCCGCCCGGTTCGCCCCGCCGCCGCGGACGTAGAACAGGGTCTTGCCATCCGGCGTCCACTCGAGGCTGTCGACGGCCTGGCCGTCGTCCTTGTCATAGCGGGTGACCTGGCGTCCGCGGTAGTCAGGAGGCTCGGCCACCCAGACGTTGCGCACGCCGCGGTCGTTCTGGACCCAGGCCAGCCGGCCTCCCGCCGGGGAGGCCAGGATCTCGGAGGGGAACGGCGCGCCGAGGACGGCTTCCAGCGTGAACCCGGCCGGCTGCGCCGCGGCGGGCAGGGCGCAAAGGAGGGCCACGACGGCCCCGAGACGGAGGCTCGGCAGAGGTTTCATGGCAGCGGGGATTGTAGCCTGCCTAAGGCAGCTCGAACCGCAGCCCGGGGTCATGCCTTGCCCGCCGGAGGAAGTCGGCCACGCCCGTGACCACCTCCAGGCTCGCCCGCTCGGCAGCGATGGCCTGCTTGAGGAAGGTCAGCGCGGCGAGCGCCTCGCGGTGGATCTGGAGCGAGGAGAAGATCGGCAGCATCTCCCGGGAGAGGCGCTTGAGGTCCGCGGTCCTCCCCTGCTCGGCATAGAGGGTGGCGATCTCCAGCGCGACCAGGGCGGTGTCGTAGGGCACGCCCTCCTCGACGAAGCCGTCGCGGGCGGCCAGGAAGAGCGACTCGGCCAGCTGCGGCTGGCCCAGCCCGCGGGCGATCCTGCCCCGCACCCACTTGCGACGGTTCTGCGCCCAGGCGTCCGGGAAGTCCCGGTAGAGCGGCCGGGTCTCCCGGTAGAGGTCCTGGGCTTCCAGGAAGCGGCCCGCGCTTGCCAGATAGTCAATGAGGTTATGACGGGCACAAAGGAGAAGACGCGGCTCCTGCTCAGCATCGATCAAATCCAGCGCCTGCTGGAGCAGAGGAATCCCTTCCTCGGGCCGTCCAGCGTAATGGTAGACCACCGACATGTTGACCAAAGATCTGCCCGCGCGATGGCGGTGCCCATGCTGGACAAAGATGGATGCTGCCCGGCGCAGCAGCCCCACCGCCTCATCAAACCGGCGTTGCGCTCTCCAAAGCGATGCCTTCAGGTCGAAGAAGATGGCCCGCTCGACCGATTCCTGGCTTCCCTTCCGGAGATGCGCGTCAGCGCTCTCAAACGCCTCCTCCGCGCCGCGGAGGTCCGACCTGACCCGGCGTGCGTTCCCGATGTGCGCCCAGGCGCGCCCCCGGTAGTCCTCGATCATCCTGGCGTCGTACACCTCGGGATCGAGCCGCTCGGACAGGCGCAGGGCGAGCAGTCCCAGCTCCTCGGCATACCCGGAATCCCGGACGGCCATCTCGAGCGACCGCTCGATCAGCAGCTCGAAGAGACCCCAGGTGCGGAAGCGGGGATCGTTGCGGACGATCAGGTCCCGCTGCGTGACGGCATAGTCCGTCAGCTCGACGAAAAGGGACGGGGCCTTGGCGCGCTCCCGCGCCAGGGCCCGGCTGTGAGCGGCCACTTCCGGCTGGCTCCGATCCAGCGCTTCCGCATACGGATCGATTGGCCAGCCCAGCACCCCCATCGACCGGCTCGACTGGCGCTCCCTCAGCTCCTGGGTGAGCTGACGGCACCTTTCACAGCGCATCAGGTGATCCAGCACAGACTGATGATCTTTACCGACAGCAAGCAGCAACTCTTCCAACGCCAGCTCATTGGGATGGATCTTCAAAGGCCCTCTCCTCTCTCGACGTGGCACGTCTCCAAATTAATAGTTGCCGCTGGGGGGGTAAAAAAGGACAAACTTCCCAAAGAAAAATCAGGGCGCCGAAATCCGGCGCCCTGGAATGAACGCTACGGGCGGCCGTTGGGGTCCATCGAGCTTCCTTCGTCCGTGGTCGGCTCAAGCCAGGTGTTGCTCTGCGGCACTCCATTGGGGTCCATGTCGCTTCCCGCCCTCTCCCAGGCCCGTGTCAAATCCGGCATGCCCGGGGAGAGCAGCGTTTCGATCCAGCTCCAGACCCGGTTGACCAAGCCGCTTCCGGGAGCAGCTCCCTTGAGCGGCAGGGCCTGGGCCGCCGAAGCCGAAACGAGGACGAGCAGCAGGGCGAGGGCGATCGAGCGGACGTTTCGAGACATGAGAGTCCTCCTCCTGACGAGCCACTCTCCCGGCCACCACGGCCGTGAAGGGCCGTCCTGTAGAGAGTGGGACTTTTGCCACAAAAGCGTGCCGGCCGGTGAAACTTCACCGGCTAAGTGCTCACATCTACCACTCCTGCCGTAAAGGGAAGACGGAACTTAGTAAGGAAAGGCTTCGCCCCGCCCGGAAGGGCTCGCAGGACTCGGGCGGGGATCAATGGCTCTCGGGCGGCTGGATCGTGAAGCCGAGCTGACGGTAGAGCTCCATCTGGTCGTTGATGATCCAGACCTCCCGGATCCTGCCGTCGCCAATGCGGAAGAGGGTCATGCCCGTGATCTCGATCTTTTGCGAGGGCACCCCCTCCTCCTCCTTCGTGGCCGCCCGAACCGTGTAGCGCGCGACCACCTTGTCGCCCTCGGCGACCAGGTCCTCGACCTGGTACTGGACCGTGGGGAACAGCGCGCGGATGCGGCCCTGGGCCGCGCGGATGATGTCCGGGCCGGTCTCGGTGCCGTGCGCGCCGGGAGTGCTGTCCGTGAAGTCCGGCCCGAGCATCTCGTCGAGCTTCTCCATCCGGTTGGCCGACAGCACCTCCTCGATGTAGCGCCGCACCAGGGTCTTGTTGGCCTGGAGAGGGTCCGGAGCGGGCTGGGGAGGCTGGGCGACAGCCGATGTCCCCAGGAGCAGAAGCACCGCGGCAAATCGTTTCATCGCGAGAAGCTCGCTCGAAACCATGCTCCTCATAACCTCGACCTCCTCGCCGCCAGCTTACCAGCGTTCGCGCTGAGGCCTACACAAAGGCGCTTTCTCCGGGTCTCCAGAGCTTGTGGAGTCGGGTATCCACTCTTCTCCTCTCAGACAAGGAGCCAATTATGTCCGAGGTCCAGCGTCAGCAAGCCAGCAGGGGAATGATTCTCTTGGTGATCGGCGGTCTCTGCATCTTGCTCGGTCTAGTCCTGTTCAGCCAGAGACTCGGTCTCGCAGAGACTTTTCTGGGTGCCCATTTTCTATTCGGCATCCCTGTCTCCAACGGAGACGCTCTCAAGGTGCTGGTCGTCGCCATCGGCACCTCCATCCTCGTGATCAAGGGCATCGTGCTCGCCGTGGTGGGCTTGGTGATGTTCTCCAAATCCTTCGCAAATCAGAGCATAGCCGCTCCCGAAACGACTGCCGCCTCGACCCACCGCTGATTACCCGCTGGAAAGGAGAACGAATGCAGGTTGCCCTGATAGTCCTGCTTTCCCTGGTTCTGCTCTATCTGCTCGGAATGGCGGCGACCCTGTTCGCAGTGATGTTCATCCTGCGACGTAAGCTCCGGGAGTATCAAGACAGTGGACCCTTCGGGTATTGAGCTACCAGGGCTCGTAGCATCTCCGCCCGTCGCAGCAGCTCTCCTCGTCGGCGACGCGGCTGTCCGGTCCCAGGCAGGTCATGGTGCGGCTGCACCAGTACAGGCCGTCGCGGGTGTTCGGGATCGACGGGTCGGGCGCCGCGTCGATGAACATGCCGTTCCAGCGCAGCCGGCTGCAACAGCCGCCGTTCCGCTTCCCGGTGGCGATCGCAGCGGTCGCGGCGGTCGCGGCGATCGCTTCCATATGGGCTAGGCCTCCATCCCCGCCGCGGCGAGCAGGGCCCTCTGGACCGCTACCCGCGCGAGCTGGACCTTGTACCGGTTGCGCGACAGCGGCTTCGCCCCGGAGACCGCGGCCTCGCCGGCCTTCCGCGCCAGGGCCCGGTCGAGCGTCTGGCCCTGGAGGACCGCCTCCGCCTCCTTCGACCGCCAGGGGATGGGCGCCACCTGCCCCAGCACCACACTCGCCTTGGCCACCCGGGGGCCGTCCATCTGCAGCGCCACCGAGGCCGTGGCGAGCGACCAGTCCAGGGTCTCGCGCTGCCGCACCTCGTAGCTGGCGAGCCTCCGCCCCGCGGCCGGCGCGACCGTGATCGAGGTCACGATCTCGCCCGGCCCGAGGTCGTGCTCGCGCTCCCCTGGCTGAGGCACGCGGTAGAAGCTCTCCAGGTCCACCTTGCGCTCTCCCTTGAGGCCGGCGATCGTCACCTGCGTCCCGAGGGCGGCGAGGAGCGGCGCGATCGTGGACGGCGTCACGAAGGCGGCCGCCCCTTCGTTGCCCCCATCGCCAAATATCGCATGGTAGCGGTTGTCGCCCTCGGTGA
>JBJMGZ010000384.1:0-4969 GCA_045807605.1 Thermoanaerobaculia bacterium
CGGGCGCACGCCGGCCAGCATCTCGTAGAGCACCACGCCGAGCGAGAAGACGTCGGAGCGCGGGTCGACCTCTTCGCCGCGCGCCTGCTCGGGGGACCTGTAGGCCGGCGTGCCGAGGAAGGAGCCGACCACGTTCATCCCGGCGCCGCCGCGCAGCTTGGCCACGCCGAAGTCGAGGATCTTGACCATCCCGTCCGCGGTGACCATGAGGTTGGCCGGCTTGATGTCGCGGTGGACGATGCCCTCGCGGTGCGCCTTGGCGAGCCCCTGGGCGGCCTGGCCGGCGATGTCCAGGGCCTCGTCCACGGAGAGCGGGCCGCGCGCGATCCGCTCTTTCACGGTCTCGCCGTCGTAGGCGGCCATGGCGAGATAGAGGTGGCCGTGCTCGGTCTCCCCCACCTCGTGGATCGTGCAGATGTTGGGATGGTCCAGGGCCGACGCCGCCTGCGCCTCCTGGAGGAAGCGGGCCTTGGCCACCGGGTCGCGGGTCAGCTCGTCGGGCAGGAACTTGAGCGCCACCCGGCGCCGCAGGCGGGTGTCCTCGGCGCGATAGACGGTGCCCATGGCGCCGCCGCCGAGAGGCTCCAGGATCAGGTACTGGGCGATGATGCTCCCCGGCAGGCCGGCCAGGCGGGTCTCGGACGGCTCGCCCTT
This sequence comes from Thermoanaerobaculia bacterium, assembly GCA_045807605.1. Classification (GTDB taxonomy): domain Bacteria; phylum Acidobacteriota; class Thermoanaerobaculia; order Multivoradales; family UBA5704; genus DATMER01. The sequence goes on from JBJMGZ010000384.1 coordinate 655, forward strand.
GCCCCTGCCCGCGCCCTCGGAACCGGGCTCCGGCGCGGGCCGGGCGGAGCGCAGGCCGGGGACCTGGACCAGCGTCGCGTCCGTCTCCGTGAGGCCGCCGCCCGCCAGCAGGCCGCGCAGCGAGACCAGGAGGTCGTCCATCCGCGCCGGCCGGCCTGACGGCTCCTTGGAAAGCGTCTGCGCCACGACCCCGTCCATCTCCGGCGGCAGGCCGGGATGGAGCGCATCCATGGGCTCGGGCTCCCGCTCCAGGATCGACTCGGCGCTCTGGAACGGCAGGCGGCCGGTGGTCATCTCGTAGAGCAGCACCCCGAGCGACCAGATGTCGGAGCGGGCATCCACGATGTCCTCAGGGCGGCCGCGGAGCTGTTCGGGAGAGCGGTACAGGAGGCCGGGAGAGGACCCGTTGCGCGACCAGGAGAGGCCGAAGCCCGCCACCCGGGCCTGGCCGTCGGGGCTCACCAGGATGTTCGAGGGGCGCAGGTCGCGGTGCACGATCCCCTGCTCGTGCGCCCGGCCGACGGCCGCGGCGATCTGCGACGCGAGACCCAGGGCCTGCTCCGGCGCCAGCGGAGTGCGCTCCAGCCGGCTGCGGAGGGTCTCCCCGTCGAGCCTGCGCACGGCGAAGAGCCCGCCGTCCGGAGCGTCGCCGACCGCCAGCACCGGGCAGACGTGCGGATGGCCGAGCGCCGCCGCGATCTCCACCTCCCGGCGGAGGCGCTCCCCGGCCGCTTCGTCGGGGGGCGGCGGCAGCAGCTCCAGCGCCACCAGGCCGCCGTCCCGGCGGTCGCGCGCCTTGTAGACAGGCCCCGCTTCGCCGCGGTCGAGGAGCTCGATCACGTCGTAGTGGGAAATCGTCTCACCGATCACCCGCGGGTCTCCAGGGTGAGCTCATGACCCTCCTCGCTGTTCAGGATCTCTTCTTCTAGGTGCCGGCCAGAGCCCGATACGTGCCGGGAAGCCGCCTGAATCTTCGAGCCCGAGGAGAAACCGCCTGTTGCGACACCAGAACGTGGCTGAATTTGTAGCAATTACCGTACCTATTCCCTCAGCAGATGCTTCTGCACTTTTCCCAAAGCGTTTCGGGGTAGAGCATCAAGATAACGGATTTCTTGGGGAATTTTGAAGCTTGCCATCTGATCGCGGCACCAGGAGGTGAGGACGGCCTCGTCCACGGGGGAGTCCACGACGAGGAAGGCGACCGGGACCTCCCCCCATTCCGGGTGGGGCCGGCCGACGACCGCGGCCTCGCGCACGCCGGGGAAGGAGGCCAGCACCTCCTCGATCTCGCGGGGGTAGATGTTGAAGCCGCCGCGCAGGATCAGCTCGTGGCGGCGGCCGAGGAGGGTGTAGGAGCCGGTCGCGGGATCGCGCCGCGCCAGGTCGCCGGTGCGGAACCAGCGCCGGCCCAGCTCGTCGTGGAGGAAGCTCGCGGCGGTCTTTTCGGGATCGTTCCAGTAGCCGGGGAAGACGTGGCTGCCGCGCACGAGCAGCTCGCCCTCGCCGCCGGGCTCGACGTCCCGGCCCCCTGGCTCGACGTCAATACCGTCGACGATGCGGGCCGAGACGCCGGGCAGCGGAGTGCCGACCGTGCCGGGGAGGCGCGGCCCGGCGTAGGGGTTGCTCAGGCTCATCCCGGTCTCGGTCATGCCGTAGCGCTCCAGGATGTCCTGCCCGGTCAGCTCGCGGAACGCGGCGAAGGTCTCGGGCGAGAGCGGCGCGCTGCCGGAGCAGAAAAGGCGGAGGCGGCGGAGCCCCTCACCCCCCTGGCCCCCCACTCCCATCGCACTCCCCCCCGGCCGGGAGAGGGGGGATGCTGCATGTCGAGTGGGTGGGGTTTCCCCTCGCCCGGGGGAAGGGTGTGCGATGGGAGAGGGGTCAGGGGTGAGGGGCCTCCGGAGCTCTTCGACCAGCCGCACGTACATGGTGGGGACGCCGAAGAACAGCGTCGGCTCGCCCGCGAGCAGCTCGGAGGCGGTCTCGGCCGCCTCGAACCGGCGCCGCAGGAGCACGGTGGCGCCCGCCGCGAGAGCGCAATGGAGCCCCACCACCAGGCCGTGGGAGTGGAAGAGAGGAAGGGTGAGCAGCAGCGCGTCCGCCGGCGACCAGTCCCAGGCGGCGAGGAGGCCGGTGACGGTGGCGAGCACGTTGTCGTGGGTGATCTCGGCGCCCTTGCTCTTTCCCGTCGTTCCCGAGGTATAGAGGAGCATCGCGAGATCGCCGCCCTCGACGGCAGGCGAGATGAATCCCGCAGCCTCACTGGAAAGGGCATCCAGATCCTCGGCGAGGATCAGGTCCCCGACGTCCATCCCCTCCAGGATGGGGAGCTGCGCCCGTTCAGTGATCAGGAGCCGCGGCTCGGAGTCCTCCAGCATGTGGCCGATCTCCCGCTGCCGGTAGGCGAGGTTGATCGGCACCATCACCGCGCCGAGCCGGATCACGGCGAGGTAGGCGACGACGAACTCCGGCCGGTTCCCCAGGAAGAAGGCGACGCGATCCCCCTTGGTCACCCCACGGACGGCGAGGCCGGCGGCCAGCGCGTCGGCGCGTATGAAGAGATCGCGATAGGAAAGGATCGTTTCCACGCCGCCATCCTGAAAACGCAGGGCAGGCTTCTCCGGCGACCGGCGGCGGGGGATGGCGAAGAGGTCGTGGAGGTTCATGGCTGGATCGTATCGCGCCAGGGCGCCCGGGATTTCAATCCATCCCATTACACACATCTCCGGATCTACGATTCTGCAGGATTCAGGAGGGGCTCTGAAGGAGCCCAGGCATGTAGATGCTATGCAGGTGGGCGGGGGGTAGAAAGAGGCGGGCGCCTGGTTGTAAGTTCTGGGTCCTTTTTTCCCGAAAGGAGTTACCAGATGGACCAGACGACCCGCCAGAAAGAGTTTAAAGGAATCCCGGAGGTTCTGTACCTGGCCTTCGAGTTGGGGCGCAAGGAGTGGAAATTGGCCTTTAGCGTTGGACGAGGCGAAAAGCCGCGGCTGCGGAACTTGGCGGCCGGTGACCTCCGGGGCCTCGAGCAAGAGATCGAGCGGGCTGGTCAGCGCTGGGGAGTCGCGGAAGGGGCCCGCGTGGTGAGTTGCTACGAGGCTGGGCGAGATGGTTTTTGGCTGCACCGTTTTCTGCTTTCGCGGGGGATATCGAACACGGTGGTGGATTCCTCAAGCATCGAGGTGAATCGGCGGTCGCGGCGGGCGAAGACGGATCGTCTGGACGCGCAGAAGCTGTTGAAATTGTTGATTCGGCACGATCTTGGTGAGGAGAAGGTGTGGAGCGTGGTGCGTGTGCCGAGCGTGGAGCAGGAGGCCGATCGTCAATTGCATCGGGACTGGGAGGAGTTGAAGCAAGAGCGGACGCTGCACCGCAATCGGATCCAAGCGCTGTTGGCGTGCCAGGGGATCACCGTCAAGCTGGGAGCGGACTTCGGCGAGCGTCTGGAGAGTCTGGTGTTGTGGGACGGGAGCGCTCTGCCTGTGCCGTTGCAAGAGCGGTTGCAGCGCGAATGGGAGCGTTTGGAACTGGTCGAGGAGCAAATTCGCGAGTTGAAACGGCAGCGGGAAGAGGCGGTGGTGGCCGCTTCGGATGAGTCGTTGAAGCAGATCCAGAAACTGGCGACGTTGAAGGGGATCGGCCTGACCAGTGCTTGGTTGTTCGTGCGCGAATTTTTCGGCTGGCGCCAGTTCCGTAACCGTCGGGAGGTGGCCGCTCTGGCAGGCTTGGTGCCGATGCCGTTCCAGAGTGGCTCGACGGCTCATGAGCAAGGCATCAGCAAAGCGGGTAACGTGCGGCTGCGCACGATGGCGATCGAGATCGCCTGGTCGTGGCTGCGGTATCAGCCGACGAGCCAGTTAAGTCTTTGGTTTCGGGAGCGTTACGGTCCTGGGAGTAGTCGCTCGCGACGGGTGGGAATCGTCGCCTTGGCGCGCAAGCTGCTGGTGTCGCTGTGGCGCTTCCTTGAAACCGGCGTGGTCCCGGAAGGGGCAATTCTGAAGTAGAGAGGAGCTCTGTGGAAGATCCGACTGGAGGAGCGCGCCCGACCCCAGGCTGGGTGACCTTCGGGGCACCGCCATATAGATGGGGCCGTTCCAACAGGCTTGCTTGAATCGCTCGAAGCGAATGTGGCATAGGGTGCCCGGCGAGAGGCCGGCACGGATAGAAGCTGGCGGGAGCGCGGAGCTCCGCCTCTTCAGCAAGCCCCCAGATCGGTAAAGAAAACGGGAATTCCGTCGCCTGTTCAGTTTGGTTGGGAGTGGGGAGCGGGTCAAGGGTCCGCTGCGCCGGCTTCGCCGCCCTTGACCCGCTCCCCACT
>JBJMGZ010000385.1:0-5850 GCA_045807605.1 Thermoanaerobaculia bacterium
TGCTCCGGGCAGTTGGCGACGACGGCCTGGAAGGTGCGGATCTTGAGCGCCATGTCCTCGGGCACGGCCTCGATCACCAGGTCGGCCTCGCGCACGGCGGCGGGGAGGTCCTCCCGGAGGTTGAGCAGGCCGCGGGTGTGCTCGGCGAGGCCGGCGGCGACCTTGCCCAGCTCGACGCCCTTGGCGAGGTTGCGGTGGATCGCGGTCTCGGCCTTCTTCAGGGCCTCGGGGAACGGGTCGTACAGCCAGGTCGTATAGCCGGCGAGGGCGGCGACGTGGGCGATGCCGCGCCCCATCGTGCCCGCGCCGAGCACGGCGACGGTCGAGATCTCAGCCATGGGTTTCTCTCGTAAAAGCGTCTACGAAACGGGGATGTTGTGGACGCCGGTGGTCCTGGCGGCCAGGTTGCGGAGCTCGTCGGCGATGGCCAGCGTATTGCGCACGGCCGCGGCGGCGAGCTCCTGGAGCTCGGGAGTGGTGGCGTACTTCTCCAGCACCTGGCGGCCCAGCTCGTGGTGGTGCTGCTCCTCGGGCTGGATGACCTCGTCGTAGAGGCGGGCGGTGCCGTCGTCGCCGACCGAGCGGCAGAAGTTGACGAACTGGGCGTTGCGCACCGTGGCGATGGCCTCGCTGGTGAACGGGCCGGCGGCGATGCGCTCGACCGTGGTGCGCAGGCCGCGCAGGTACTGGTAGAGCGGGCTGTGGCCGTCGGCCAGCGGATCGAAGCCGGCGAGGTCCTCCCCGAGCTCGGCCAGGCGCTGGCTGATCAGGCCGTAGTGCTTCATCTCGTCCCCGCACTGCTGCGCGAGGCACATCTTGGCGTCCACCTCGGGAGTGGTGGGCATCCAGAAGCCGGCGAGCTCGGAAGCCTCCAGCTCGCTTTTGAGAGCCAGCCGGAGCAGGGTGACCACGTCCACCTGGCCCTCCGATTCCGACTCCAGCGTGTCGATCTCCCCGAGCCGGCCGAAGATCTGGTTCATCTCCTCCATGAGCCCCGCGACGAATTCCTTCCCGTTCATGTCCCCTCCTTCCAGCACATTTTACCGGGATTCGATCGTCCGCAGCACGGCTCGTACCGGCGAGGCGTCCAGGCCGGCGATGCGCAGCGGCAGGGCGATCAGCTCATAGACCCCCTCGGGCACGCCGTCGAGCACCAGCCCCTCGAGGATGCCGACGCCGCCGCGCCAGAGGGTGTGATGGGCGTCCAGCGTCTTGCTGTCGAAGGGATCGACGGACGGCGTGTCGAGCCCCACGAGCACGACCTTGTGCTCGCCCAGGAGGGCGGCCAGCTCGGGCGAGATGGCGGAGAAGCGCTCGGGGAAGGTGCGGCGGTCGCGCACGCTTTCGGTCTTGAGCAGCAGCCGGGGCGTGTGCGAGAGGTCGATCCCCTCCAGGTGGCGGGGCTCGATGAGCGGCTGCGACGGCACCTTCACCACCCGGCAGGGGCCGAGATAGCGCTCCAGCGGCATCTCGGCGATCCCCTCGCCGCGCGGCTCGGTGTGGAACGGCGCGTCGGCGTGGGAGCCCAGGTGCGGCGTGGTCGTGACCGCCGACAGGTTGACGCTCGCCCCCTCGGCCAGCGACCAGGTCAGGCGCGACTGGAACGGAGTGTCGCCCGGCCAGACCGGGAGCTCGGCGTGAATGATGGGGGAGAGGTCGTAAAGCATGCAGGGATCATAGCGGAGCCCCTCACCCCCTGTCCCCCTCTCCCATCGCCCGCCCGCCCCACCGGGAGAGGGGGGACGCAAGTCACAGGCATAGGAGTAACGGTTCCCCCTCTCCCGGGGCCGGCCGAAGGCCGGGGGTGTGCGTTGGGAGAGGGGGTTAGGGGGTGAGGGGTTCTACCGCCCCACGCCCGCCGGCTCGGAGATCTTCTCCAGCACCTTGCCGAGGTCCTTGGCGCCGACGGCCTTGCGCTCGCGGGCGAGGTCGGCCTGGGCCACCATGCCGAGGACGCGGTTGTTCTCGTCGACGATCGGGATGCGGCGCACCTGGTTTTTGGCCATGGCGCTCTCGACCTCGTCGAGGCTGTCCTCGGCGCGGCAGCAGTGGACGTTGCCCGACATGACCTCGCGCACCTGCACCTCGGGCGACTCGCCGCGGCCCAGGACGCGCAGCGCCAGGTCGCGGTCGGTGACCACGCCGACCAGGCGGCGGTTGCCCTCGCTCTCGACCACCGGCAGGCTGCCGACGTCGTGGTCCTCCATCAGGCGGGCAGCCTGGCGGGCGGAAGTCTCGGGGGTGATGCAGGCCGGGTTCTCGGTCATGATGTCGCGTGCTTTCATCAGGGTCCTCCTTTTCGAGGTTGTGGTCCATGGAGGCCAGATGAGGCCCCTTTCCGGGGATTGCAAGAGGCGGGCCGGTCTGGCGTAGGATAGGCAGGCCATGAGCGAGCCCGAAACCCTCGTTGAAAGCGCCGTCGCGGATCCTGGGCTGGACGATCAGGACACGCTGGATACCGTCGCCCATCACGTGCGGGGAATCCTCACCGCGCTCGGGCTCGACCTGAAGGACCCCAACCTCGCCGAGACCGACCGGCGCGTCGCCAAGATGTACTCGGAGATGTTCCACGGCCTGAAGGAAGGGGCGGAGCCCAAGGTCACCACCTTCCCGAACGAGGAGTGCTACAGCCACATGGTGATGGAGAAGGACATCCCCTTCTACTCCATGTGCGCCCACCACCTGGTGCCCTTCTACGGCCACGCGCACATCGCCTACATCCCCAACGAGCGCATCCTGGGGCTGTCGAAGTTCGCCCGCATCCTGGAGTTCTACGCCAAGCGGCCGCAGCTCCAGGAACGGCTGACCGAGCAGGTGGTGACCTACCTGGAGCAGAAGCTGCAGCCCCTCGGAGCGATGGTCGTCATCGAAGCCCGGCACCTCTGCGTCGAGATGCGCGGGGTCAAGAAGCCCGGCGCGCTCACGGTGACCTCGGCGCTGCGCGGCATCTTCCACCAGAGGCCGGTGCGGGAAGAGTTCCTCGACCTGCTGCGCCGCCATGACTGATCTGAAGCGCGCTCCCCTCCTGCTGCTGCTGGCGCTCCTCGCGGCCGGGTGCGCCGGTGGCAGCGCCTCGGCGCCCCGCTCGGCGGCCGAGTTGATCAACCCCGCTCTGGGGCTGGAATACTCTGGCTGGATGGTGGGAGCGGCCTCGCGCCTCGCGACACCCGAGGAGATCAACGAGTACCTGACTTTGCAGGACGACCAGCAGGCGGCAGCCTTCGTCGAGCGGTTCTGGCAGCGGCGCGACCCCAGTCCCGACACGCCCGGCAACCCGATCCGCCAGACCTTCGACGAGCGCGCCGCCAACGCCGACCGCGCCTACAGTGAGGCCGGCCTGCTCGGGCATCGCTCCGACCGCGGCGTCCTGCGCATTCTGTACGGCCTCCCCCAGAAGATCGACCACGAGGTGTCGCCGATCCCCAACGGGCCGCCGATCGAGGTCTGGATCTACGGGACGCAGGCGCCCTCCGGTCTCGACGGCAAGCGTCCGTCCCCCGTCTATCGATTCGTGAAGAGCGGCGATCGGACGGTGCTGTACAACGGCCGTGGCGCTTCCGGCCCTTTCCTCCCCCGCCTGGACGGGGGGCCTCCCCAGTAGAGCCCGACAGGAGATTTTTGCCTTGATGAACCAAGCTCGTGCCGTGCTCGCGGGGACCGGGATCTGCGTCCCGCCGCTCGAGGTCGACAACGTCATGCTCTCCCGCATCATCGAGACGAGCGACGACTGGGTCCGCGAGCGCAGCGGCGTCCGGACCCGCTACTACGTCGAGCCTGGCGTCGGCTCCTCCGACCTCGGCACCGAGGCGGCGCGCGCGGCCCTCGCGGATGCCGGCATAACCCCGGGCGAGGTGGACTACCTGGTCTGCGCCACGATGACCCCGGACCACTACTTCCCCGGCACCGGCACCCTGATCCAGCAGAAGCTGGGCATGAGGCCGCTGCCGGCGCTCGACATCCGCCAGCAGTGCGCCGGTTTCGCCTATGGCCTGCAGGTGGTCGACGCGCTGATCCGGGGGGGCGTCGCGCGCACGGTGCTGCTGGTCGGCACCGACGTCCACACCTCCCTGATGCCCTTCTCGGCGCGTACCTTCGAGGTGCTGCACGGCCGCGATCCCGGCCCGCTCTCCGCGGAGGACTTCGAGTGGAACTCGCGCTTCCGGCATCTCCTCGTGCTGTTCGGCGACGGCGCCGGCGCGATGGTCTTCCGGGCCGAGGATGGAGAGAGCGGCACCGGCGGCCGCGGCATCCTCACCTCGGCCCTCTACGGCGACGGCAACCACCGGGACATCCTCTACGTCCCCGGCGGCGGCTCGGCGCGCCGCCCGTTCGTCAGCGTCGAGATGATCCAGGCCGCCGAGACGGTGCCGGTGATGGACGGCAAGGCCGTCTTCAAGCTGGCCGTCACCCGCATGCCGGAGGTGACCCAGGAGGTGCTCCAGCGCTGCGGCTACTCGACGAAGGATCTGGACCTCCTGATCATGCACCAGGCCAACCTGCGCATCAACGAGAAGGCGCAGCAGATCCTGGGGCTGCCGGACAGCAAGGTCTACAACAACATCCAGAAGTACGGGAACACCACCTCCGCCACCCTGCCGCTCGCCTTCCACGAGGCTCGCCAGGCAGGGCTCGCTCCAGAGGGGGCTCTGGTCGCCCTCACCGCCCTCGGCGCCGGCCTCCACTGGGGCTCGGTGCTGATGCGGGTCTGATCCCATGACGGCTGTTCCCATGACGAACGCCGCTCCCGATCCCGCGACCATCGCCGAGTCCATCTCCCGGCGGATCCTCGGCCAGGACGAGGCCATCCGCGAGATGGCGGTAGCCCTCTCCAAGCAGCTCGCCGGCCTGCGGGTGGGCAACATCCTGATGATCGGCTCCTCCGGCACCGGCAAGACGACGCTGATGCGCGCCGTCGAGTCCTATCTCGCCTCGGATCCGGTGCTCACCGCCCGCTCGGCGGTGATCCGCATCCACGCCAACGTCCTCGGCGAGGAGGCGGAGCGCGGGCGGCCGGGTGAGGCGGTGCTCGGCCGCCTCCTGGAGCGGGCGCGCGAGCAGCTCGGGCCGACCGCTCCGGTCGACATGCTGCTCCGGCGGGCCACCTCGGGGCTGGTGTTCGTGGACGAGGTGGACAAGATCCGCTCGCACGTCGGTGGCCAGCCCAACGTCGCGGGCATCCGGGCGCAGGAGGCGCTGCTGACGCTGATCGAGAACGAGGCGGTGCCGCTCGCCCTGCCGGCCTGGGCCGGCGGCGGCTCGCGGACGGTGGACTCCTCCGATCTTCTCTTCGTCTGCGCCGGCGCTTTCGAAGGGCTCTACGACTCCGTCTTCAACCGGGTCACCATCGGCAAGGACCGCGGCGCCTTGCAGCCGGTCACCGTCGTCGAGGGCGGGAAGGTGATGGAGAAGCTGGTCTTCAGCCTGCGCGACTGGCTGCGCAACGAGGACCTCTTCGACTACGGGATGAGCCCGCAGTTCCTCTCCCGCTTCGACGCCGTCGTGCTGTTGCAGGACCTGGGGCAGGACGAGCTGGTCCGCATCTTCCTGGAGACCCCCGAGTCCGCCTTCCACCAGAGCCGCGCCTACTTCGAAAGCCGCGGCATCCACCTGGCGATCTCGCCGGCGGCCGTGCGCCGCGTCGCGACCGAGGCCGGCCTCCAGCCCCGCCTGGGAGCGCGGGCGCTGAAGGAGGTCTTCCGCCGCGTGATCCGCGACTACGAGTTCGAGCCGACGAAGTTCGTCAACGGCGGCGCGCTGTTCATCGACCTGCCGGAGGTCGAAGCGGTGCTGGGGAAGGGGTAGGGAATTGGTACCTCTGTGACAGCGGAGCGGACCGGCTCGTAGGGGCGG